>CBDTVQ010000039.1:0-10580 GCA_965364045.1 uncultured Tessaracoccus sp.
CGACGTTGTGGCCCCGTCGCGCACTGGTCAACGGTTACGGGCAGCGGCCGTATTGAGCGGGAGCCAGATCCACGCCCTCGTCAAGCTCGGTGTAGACGAGGGTCTGGCCATCCTCCTGCACCTCCAACGTGACCGACTGCGTCATGGACTCATCACTGTCGTCCTGGTAGCTGAACGTTCCCTGCATGCTGTCGGCGTCGCTCTCCTCCACCGTTTCCAGCTCGGCCAGCCACGCGAAGGAGCTGATCGTGGTGGCGTCGATTTCAATGATCGTGCCCTCACCTTCCTGCGCCTCGGTGCACTCCTGTGCCTGCGTGCCGTCACCGACGAAGATCCATCGACCCTGAATCGAGGAGGGAAGCGCCTCGGCCGACGCGGATTCCTCGGGCTCCGCCGACGGGCTCCCCGAGGCGTCTGGGCTGCCTGGGGCCTCGGGGTTCTCCGCCGACGTCGTGGCAGACGTCTCGCTCGTGCTGGACGGCTCCGCCGCCGGCTCGCTGACGGAAGGGCTCGTGGTGGCCGCCGGTGATCCGCCGCATGCGGCCAACGAGCACAGCAGCCCCATGGAGACGATGCTCATGAAAAACTTTTTGTTCATGATGTGAAACTCCTTCGCACGTGGTGGTCCAGCCGTTCGGCTTCGATGCGGTCACGCATCCTGAATTCCTGAGTTTTCATTTCATCACATGAGCCGCTCTCCGCCGCCCAGGCCAAGCTTGCACTCCCATTAGGGTGGGCAACATGATTGTGGGCATCGGGACGGACCTGTGCGTCGTCGCGCGCTTTGAGGCGATGTTGCAGCGGCGGCCGGGGCTTCTCGCGCGACTGCTGACGCCGTCGGAGCAGGAGCTTTCCCTGCCATCCCAGGCGGCGCGGTTCGCCGCCAAGGAGGCGCTCGCCAAGGCACTGGGCTCGCCCGGTGGGATGCGGTGGCTTGACTGCCGGGTGGTGAAGTCCGACGTGGGGGTTCCCTCCTTTGAGAACACCGGCACCGTCGCGGCGCGCATTGCGGAGCTCGGGATTGCCACGATCCATCTGTCCATCTCCCACGACGGTGGGTACGCAACAGCGATGGTGGTGTGTGAGTCATGAGGCCCGTCGCAACGATTGCCCAGCTCAGGGCGGCCGAGGAAAGGGCATTTGCTGAACAGCCGGGTATTGACCTGATGTCCACTGCGGCAGAGGCCATCGTCTCGGTTGCCCGGGTGCTTGCGCCCAGCGGGCCCATTGTGGTGGCCGTGGGTCCGGGCAACAACGGCGGGGACGGGCTGTATGCGGCAGCGACCCTCGCCGCTGATCGCGAGGTGTTGTTCTGGCTGGCCATGGGCTCCGGTCACGGGGAGGGTCTTGCGCGAGCCCAGGGCGCGGGTTGTCGCGAGGTTGACGCCGTGGAGGCCACCGAATCACTGGGGGATGCCGCACTGGTCATTGATGCCGTTCTGGGGATCGGTGGGCGTGCTGGGCTGCCGGATGAACTGGTGACCTTCGCTGACGCCGCCGAGATCCTGGGAGTTCCGGTGCTCGCCGTCGATCTTCCCAGCGGACTGGACGCAGACTCGGGTGACGCACATCCCTGCTTTCGTGCGGATTGCACAGTCACGTTCGCCGCGCCCAAGCCGTGCCACGTGATCGGTGAGGCCTCTGACCTGTGCGGGGACGTGGTGGTGGCAGACATCGGCGTGGCCGTTTCGGACACCGGGCTTCGCGTGGCCGAGGAATCAGACATCGCGCGTTGGTGGCCCGTGCCGGGGCCGAACAGTCACAAGTACACCCGAGGCGTGGTGGGGCTGGACATCGGTTCGGCCAACTATCCCGGTGCGGCTCTGCTCGGCTGCGCTGGAGCTCTGCATTCCGGGCCGGGGATGGTTCGCTACGTCGGTGATGCCCCGGAAACGCTGGTACTGACCAGGTTCCCGAGCGTCGTGATGGCTGATGGCAGGGTCCAGGCCATGGTGCTCGGCTCCGGCTGGGGTGACCTCCACGACGCAAAGGAACGGTTGACTCGCGCGATTGACCGCGACGTTCCGCTCGTGCTGGATGCTGATGCGCTCTCGCTCCTTCCCGTGACGCTTCCCGAGGGCAGCCTGCTGACACCCCATGCTGGGGAGCTGGCCCGGCTGCTCAACGTCGAGAGGGACGAGGTGGAGGCCGACCCCATCGGCTCCGCGAAGCGCGCCGCCGTCCAATTCGGTGCGACGGTGCTTCTCAAGGGCGGAACCCAGTACGTGGCAACGCCGTCGGCTGACGTCACCATCACCGTCCGTGGGCCTGCGTGGACAGGTCAGGCCGGTTCTGGAGACACCCTTGCGGGTGCGTGCGGGACCCTGCTGGCCGCTGGCATTGGCGCGGAGCGCGCCGCCATCCTTGCTGCGAGCCTGCAAGCCATCACAGCGAGCCAACATCCCGGCCCACATCCGCCTGATGTTCTGGCCTCGTACTTTTCTGCAGTCATTGCAGGACTGGTGGAGATCAACGGCCAGCAATGACGGGAAACTCCGTCCAGATCTCGAATCGACGGACGCAGAGCTCTCGGCCTGGATCGGGAGTGAGTTTTGCGTGATGTGGGACAACGCAACGCCTGAAGATCATTGCTGGGGTCCGCGTCGCCTAGACTCCGACATGTGCGAGTCGCTGTCATCGCGGAATCCTTCCTGCCGCAGATCAACGGAGTGACCAACTCCGTCCTGCGGCTGCTGGAGTATCTGCGCGCCCACGGACACGAGGCCATGGTCATTGCCCCGCAGGACGGAAACAGGACTCCCGAGCACTATGCGGGCTTCCCCGTTCATACCGTGCCGTCCATTGGCCTCCCCGGCTACGGGATGGTTCGGGTCGTGACAACTCCCACCCACAGCGTGGAGAAGATGCTGGCCGCTTTCGCCCCTGACATCATCCATCTGGCCGCCCCATTCCAGATTGGTTTCAAGGCCGCCTCCGTGGGCGCCAAGATGGGGCTGCCCATCGTCGCCGTCTACCAGACGGAGGTGCCGTCCTATGCGAGCCGCTACGGCTTCCCCCACCTGGAGCCATTGCTGTGGCACCACGTGCGCAAATCTCACATGCTCGCCACCCTCAACCTGGCGCCCTCCACCTTTGCTGCGGAGCAGCTCCGCTCCCAGGGAATCCCACGGGTTCGCGTATGGGGCAGGGGAGTGGATGCGCAACGCTTCAACCCTGCGAAGCGCTCTGAAGTGATTCGCCGACAGATGGCACCGCATGGGCAGCTCCTGATCGGGTACATGGGCCGGCTGGCGAATGAGAAGCAGGTGGAGGACCTGGCGGTCCTCTCCGGCCTGCCCAACAGCCTGATCGTGGTCATCGGCGACGGACCGGGCCGTTCCGCGCTCGAGCAGGCCCTCCCGAAGGCCCAATTCCTGGGTCATCTCGACGGCAGCAAGCAGGCGGAAGTGCTGGCCAGCCTCGACGTCTTCGTGCATCCCGGCGAATTGGAGACCTTCTGCCAATCCATCCAGGAAGCCAAGGCTGCAGGCCTTCCCGTGGTGGCTCCTCGTCGCGGAGGCCCCATTGACCTCATCGACAGCGGGTTCAATGGGCTCCTCTACGAGCCGGGGGACCTCAGCACCATGCGGGCACACGTGAGAATGTTGCTCGGTGATCCGGTGGCGCGCGAAAGGCTTGGCAGATCAGCGCGGATGTCTGTGATGGATCGCACTTGGGAAGCGGTTGGGGGCGAGCTGATGGAGCACTATGCCGACGCCATCAAGCCATCGATGCACCGTGGCCTACCCGTGGGGTGAGGCGGGATCTACTCGTCGCCCTCGTGCGTGTGATAGGTGTCCTGTTCCTCGGTGAACTCTTTCACCGGGGCGAGGACGTCGATCTCCTGGCCGTTGTCGTACTTCAGCGTGCAGGAGATCTCCTCGCTGCCTGCCGGTAGTTCGCGAGCCAGTTTCATCAACATGACGTGGGGACCTCCCGGGGCGAGGTGTTCGTGCGACTCCTTGGGAACAACGATTCCGCCCTCCGCCTCGCGCATCACCATTTCCCCGTCCACCATGACCATTTCGTGGATCTGCACCATGCCGGCGACGTCTCCGCAATCGGCGGAGATGAGCGTGATGTCCTCGGAGGTGGGGTTGGTCATGCTCACGAAGAGGGCGGTCATGTCCGGGCGTTCAGCCCCGTCGGTGGTGCGTACCCAGGGATCGGCGGTGATCACACCGGGAGCGCTGCCCGCAGCGGGCGCACCGCAGGCTCCCAGCAGCAGCACAGCAGCGACGGCGGGGACCAGTAATGTCTTCATGCGGCCGATGGTACCTCTGACTGATTGGAAGGTCCCGGCCGAGGTTCGTAGACTGGGGACATGCCCGATCCCACCCCCATGAAGCGCCGCGCCCTCTTCGGGTATGCAGGCGCTGCGGGGGCGGGGGCCGCCGCGGGAATCGTGGGAGGACGCGTGAGCGTCGGTTCCGAGATCGGGCCCCACGGCCTTCCCGTCGCTGACGGAGTCACTCGGCAACGCCACGTTGCATTTGGCACCCATCAGTCCGGGATCCTGACGCCGGCGCCCGCCGCACATCGACTCCTCGCGCTGGATCTTCTGGGAAAGACGGATGCAGAGGCGTTGGCGCGACTCCTGAGGGTGTGGAGCGGAACGATTGAGGCTCTGATGGGCGGGCGGCCGGCACCGGGCGACGCGACCCCGGACCTGGCGCAAGAGGCCGTATCGCTGACGATCACAGTCGGCTTCGGTCCGGGGATCTTCGACTTGCCCGGCCTTGAGGACAAGCGGCCCGCCGGTTTCCAGGAGATTCCACCCATGGATCACGACAAACTCCAGGAACGCTGGAGCGGTGGTGATCTTCTCGTCATGGTGCAGGCTGATGACGAGACCACCGTCGCCCATGCCTGCCGTCGCATGATCGTCGACGCCCGGCCATTTGCGCTTCCTCGGTGGAGCCAGATGGGGTTCTGGCGAGGCGTCGACGCCGACGGCGAACCTGTCACCGGACGCAACCTGTTCGGACAGGTGGACGGTAGCCGCAACCCACTGCCCGAGGAACTGGGGCAGGCGCTGTGGTCCACCGACGGATGGCTGTCGAATGGCACCCAACTGGTGCTGCGACGCATCGAAATGGATCTCGACGAATGGGACGCACTCATCCGGGACCGCCAGGAGAAGAGCATCGGCCGGAACCTCAGGGATGGTGCACCGCTGACCGGTGGAGGCGAACGCGATGACATCGATCGCACGGCCGAGATCGACGACGTCCTCGTCGTGCCTCTCGACGCCCATGCACGCCGCGCGCACCCCGCCGAGAACAGGGGCCGGCGCATGCTCCGGCGGGGCATCAACTACACCCACGTCGACGATGCGGGCCAGGAAACGGCCGGGCTACTCTTCATCGCGATGCAGTCCAGCGTGGCCGAGCAATTCATCCCCGTGCAGCAGACGTTGGATGCCTCAGACGCACTCAACGAATGGACAACGGCCATCGGTTCTGCGGTTTTCGTCCTGCCTCCGGGATTCTCCGCGGACCGGCATCTGGCCGCTGGACTCTTCGACTGAACAGAGAAGGCACTGATCAACTGATCATTGACTTTGGGAAAAGCGGGTGCGTCCCGGTAATGTGGGCAAAGGCCAGATTGGCCCCCCGCGACCGCGCTGCTCCGGTCTGCGTATTGCACCCGCCGGCCAAGTTCTGGGCCGGTAGCTTCATCGGTACAGCAGCACCATTGAGGCGCGACATTGATCGCATCCTCTGGCCGTCTTGTAATGGGACACCTTTTAGGACGAGACGAGCCACTGCCGGGCGCAAACCGCCGCCGGGCTCGTGAACGATCCATTTGAGGAATCACCATGGCAATGCCAAACAAGAAGGCGCCCAAATCACGCAAGTCGGACGGTACGGCCAAGAAGCGCTGGAGTGCCGCAGACCGTGCATCCAAGGGTGCCAAGCCCCGCAGCGGTGGCGGTCACCGCCCCTACGAGGGCTCCCGCCCCTACGTCGATCGCAATGAGCGCAGCTCCAGCGATGACCGCGCACCCCGCTCCGATTCCGGCCGTGATGACCGCGCGCCGCGCTCTGACTCCAGTCGTGACGACCGCCGCACCTTCGAGCGCCGCGACTCCGGGTCATCCGATCGTCGCTCCGATGATCGTCGTGACTCCGGCTCGGGCGGACGTTCCTTTGATCGTCGTGACTCCGGCTCGGGCGGACGTTTTTTTGAGCGCCGCGACTCCGGCTCCGGCGGACGTTCCTTTGATCGCCGCGATTCCAGTTCATCTGATCGTCGCGACTCCGGATCCAGTTTTTCCAGTGACCGTCGCCCTTCCAACCGCAGCGACCGGCCCGCCGAGGGTGGACGCGGCGGGTTCGAGGATCGCCGCAGCGGCTTCGGAAGCCAGAACCGCAGTGACAGTGGCCGCAACGATCGCGGCGGCTCCAGCTACAACAGCCGCGACAGCCGCGACAGCCGCGGTGGCGATGATCGTGGCCGCGGCAGCTTTGACCGTCCCCGCTACCAGGACCGCAATGGCTCGGGCGAGCGTGGATCCCAGGGTCGCGATGACCGTGGCGCCCGCAGCA
Organism: uncultured Tessaracoccus sp.; assembly: GCA_965364045.1. Classification (GTDB taxonomy): domain Bacteria; phylum Actinomycetota; class Actinomycetes; order Propionibacteriales; family Propionibacteriaceae; genus Arachnia. The sequence goes on from CBDTVQ010000039.1 coordinate 6,552, forward strand.
ATGAGGATCGGGGCGGACGCAAGTTCGACGACCGTGGACCCCGTCGCTTTGATGATCGTGACTCCCGTGGAAGCGATCGCAATGATCGCGGCCGCAGCTTCGGCAGCGACTCCAACCGCCGCGGCCCCTCCAGCGACTTCCGCGACAGGGCACACCAGCCGCGTCACGACGATCGCCGCGATCAGGGCCAGGACATGGGCAACCCCGAGACCGACCAGATGAGCTGGACCGAGGGCGCCGTCGCCGACGTCAAGGTATCGGCAGCGCATCAGGCGTCCGGTTTTGCCGAGCTCGGAGTGGGGCTGCCGCTGGTCGCGCAGCTCGAAGCCCGTGGCATCACGGAACCATTCCCCATTCAGCAGGCCACCATCGTCGACGGCATCGCCGGGCGCGACGTCCTCGGCCGCGGCCGCACCGGATCCGGCAAGACGCTGGCCTTCGGTCTCTCGCTCTTGACCCGATTGGCCCAAGGGAAGCCCACCGGCACCCCCCGCGCCATGATCATCACCCCCACCCGTGAGCTCGCGCTCCAGATTGCCAATGACCTCTCCCCCCTGGCCAAGACGGTCGGTCTGGGGCTGACACTCGTCACCGGCGGCATGTCCTTCGTTCCACAGACCCGCGCCTTCGAGCGCGGCGTGGACATCGTCGTGGCGACCCCCGGCCGTCTCATCGATCTGATGGAGCAGGGCGTTGCCGATCTCTCACAAGTGGAGATCACCGTCCTCGACGAGGCTGACCACATGAGTGATCTGGGCTTCATGCCTGCCGTCACGACGCTGCTGCAGGCCGTCCCGGACCACGGACAGCGCATGCTGTTCTCCGCCACCCTGGACCACGCCGTTGACCGTTTGGTGCGCCAGTACCTGCACGATCCCGTCACCCACGAGGTGGATTCCTCCAAGAACTCGGTCACAACACTGACGCACCACCTGCTCCAGTTGGCGCCGCACCACAAGAATCCGATCACTGCGGAAATCGCCAATCGCGACGGCAAGTCCATCATCTTCGCTCGGACCCAGATGGGGGTCGAGCGCATCGCCGGCCAGCTCCGCGAGTCCGGCGTCATGGCAGGTGGGCTGCACGGTGGGCTGACCCAGGGCGCTCGCGCCCGGGTCCTGGAGGCGTTCAAGGGTGACGATCTGCCTGTGCTGGTCGCGACCGACGTCGCTGCCCGCGGCATCCATGTGGACGACGTCTCCCTGGTTCTCCAGGTGGATCCGCCCATGAACTCGAAGGATTACCTGCACCGTGCCGGGCGTACCGCACGCGCTGGTGAATCCGGCGCAGTCGTGAGCGTCGTGCTGCCGCACCAGCGCAAGGAAATGCGCCGCATCTCCGGCCAGGCCGGCGTCAACGTCGCACCCACCGACGTCAGCCCGGACAGCCATGAGCTGCGTCAGGCCACCGGATCCCGGGTTCCCTCCGGCGCTCCGATTCCCGAGTCCGAGTACCAGCGGCTCATTTCCCCCAAGCAGCAGCCACGTCGTCCCCAGAACCGCGGTGGCGGTGGTGGCGGTGGCTTCCGCAAGTCCTCCGGTGGCGGAGGTGGCGGTGGATTCCGCGGCCGCTCCGGTGGCGGAGGCGGCGGACGCAACCGCAACTGGAAGTAATGACTGCTGGCGATAGGATCGCCGAGGAAATGAACACATCACCTGACGTCACTCTTCGGCTTGCAGAGCCCTCCGATGCACCCGCCATGCTGCGGGTGATTCATGAGGCCTTCGCCCACCGCAGACACGTTGATCCACCGCCCGCGGCCCTGGCGGACACCGTTGCCGACATCGAGCATGCCCTCGATGCCGGCCACGGTATCTGTGCAGTTGCCGACGGCGAGGTCGTTGCCTGCTTGCTGGTGAACTGCCAAGGACCCGTCGCCACCCTGCGGCGGGTCAGTGTGCTGCCCGGCGCCGCCGGCGCCGGTCTGGCCCGTGCACTGGCGGAGGCGGCCGGGGATCTCGCCGCCAGCCTCGGTGGCCGCCGGGTGGAACTCCTGACGCGTCGTGAGTTCCCCGAACTCCTGAAGTGGTGGGAGCGCCACGGCTTCGAGATCATCCGTGAGGACGTGGACGGCTTCATCCTGGGCCGGGACCTGCCCGTCATGTTGGAGGTCCCCACCGCCGCGGCCATGCAGGATCTTGGGGTGCGACTGACCAGCGTCCTGCGGGCCGGCGACGTCCTCGTCGTCGACGGGGAACTCGGTGCGGGCAAGACCACGCTGGCGCAGGGCCTGGGCGCGGGGTTGGGAATCAAGGGTCCTGTGATCTCACCCACGTTCGTCATCTCACGGGTCCATCGGAGCCTGACGCAAGGCCCGCATCTGGTCCACGTTGACGCCTACCGTCTGGGCGATGCCGCCGAGCTCTCCGACATTGACCTGGATGCCTCACTAGGTGATTCCGTGACCTATATCGAATGGGGTCAGGGAAAGGCCGAATGGCTCTCCGATGACCGCCTGGAGGTTGAGATTCTTCGCAGTATCGACCCCACCACAGAATTGCGCACAGTGCGCCTGACCGGCGTCGGTGCGCGGTGGAAGGGCGCCCTGGAGACTCTTCGGGAGCATTCATGACCTGGACCCTGGCCATCGACACGTCACACCACGTTTCCGCAGGCCTCGCGCGCGACGGTGTCCACGTGGACTCCGAAGTGGTGACCGACACCCGTGCGCACGGCGAATCCCTGATGCCGTGCGTCGTGGAGGTCTGCCGACGCAATGGCTTGGCGGTGGCCGACATCGATGAGTTCGTCGTGGGTATGGGGCCGGGTCCGTTCACCGGCCTGCGCGTGGGCATTGCGGCCGCGGCCACCCTTGCCCACCTGGCAGGCCAGGAACTTCACCGCGTCTGCTCACTGGATGCACTCGCGTTGCAGTGGCGGGCCTCGGGCGCGCCGTCGGAGTTCGTCGTGGCTTCAGATGCCCGGCGCAAGGAGCTGTACTGGGCCCATCATCGGGACGGTGTTCGTGTCGGCGAGCCGCAGGTGGGCACACCCGAGACGTTGCCGCCGGTGCCCGTTGCGGGACCGGTGCCCGAAGCCATGCAGGAACGTGTGCGGTTCACCCCTGAGGGTCCCAGCAGCATTGATGCGGCATTGCTGGCGGCCCGCTGGCGTGAGATTTCTCCCGCGCCGTCGGAGCCCTACTACCTGCGCCCCGCCGATGCGACGGTGGGTGGCCCGCCCAAGTCTGCGCTGCCCCGGCTGAGGCTGCGATGAGCGATGTACGAGTGGCCGTGATGGAGGACCTCGCTGACCTCATGTTGCTGGAGGCATCTTTTCCGGAGGCTCAGCGCTGGAGCGAGAGTTCATGGCGTGAGGAACTGATGGGCCCCCGCCAGCAGGTGCTCGTGTGCGATGGGCGCCCAGGTCTGGAAGCCGCCGCCACGTTCTCCGTGTCCGGAAATGTTGTGGATCTGCACCGAATCGTCACTTCTGCCCCGGCGCAGCGGCGAGGTCTGGCCCGTCGGTTGGTGGGCGCAGGGATCGTCTGGGCCCGGGAGATGGGCGCGAACCGGATGCTGTTGGAGGTTGAGGCCACCAATGCGCCCGCACTGTCCCTGTACGGGTCGGTGTGCTTCCACCGGATTTCAGAGCGTCGCGACTACTACGGTCCCGGTGCCCATGCAGTGGTGCTGGAACGGGAAATCCCGGCTGCGGGAATGGCAACTGTTGGAGAAGGAGAGCCGACGTGACTGGACCCCTGGTTCTGGGCATCGAATCGTCCTGCGACGAGACCGGCGTCGGCATAGTGCGTGGCCGTGAACTGCTCGCCAACGAGGTGGCCAGTTCCGTGGACCTGCACGTCCGGTTCGGGGGAGTGGTGCCGGAGGTGGCCAGCCGGGCGCACCTCTCAGCCATGGTGCCCGCCCTGGAGCGCGCCGTCGACACGGCCGGGATTGATCTCACAGATCTGGATGCTGTGGCCGTCACCGCAGGCCCCGGCCTGATGGGCGCATTGCTGGTGGGAATCTCCTCGGCGAAAGCCCTTGCCACGTATTTGAACAAGCCCCTGTACGGGGTCAACCATCT
>CBDTVQ010000040.1:0-10544 GCA_965364045.1 uncultured Tessaracoccus sp.
TTGATCATCATGGGAGAGAACGTCGATCACGTCCGCGCGGGGGAGCACGTGCTGTGTTGGCCCCTCGACGAGGTGTAATACCGCAAATCGCCTCCTGTTTTCTCGGAGTTCTTGCTGTCCTCGGGGAGTCGCCGCCCCAAATCACACCAGTGCTGTTTAAGTAGGGGACGTGCTAGCAGGAATCATTATCTTTGTCGCGGTCGCGGCCGGACTCGCTTTCGGGCTGTCCTGGCTTTCCCAGCACAAGAAGACCCCTGACGAGATCGATGGCGACCACTCGGTGCGCTTCTCCGACTCGATGCGCATCATGCATCGGGACGTGGTGAAGCAGGCCGATTCCGAAGACGCCATCGAGGTGTCGACGCCACTGACGAGACAGTCGGAGCTCACGGGGTTGCGGCTTCATGCCGCCGCCGCCGCACGTCGCCGGGGGCGCATCGCCGCTGCTCTTCTGGTGAGCTCGTTGATCCTGACCGGGCTCTCCGTCGCAGGCATCGTGGCTTTCTGGTCCATCGCCATCCCAGCGGGACTGCTGGTGGTGTTCCTTGTCATCGCACGCTTCAGTGTCCGCACCATGCAGAAGTCGCTGGACGCCAGGGCGGAACGTGTTGTGCAGGGCTTCGGTGAGGAGGACACCGGCATCATTGATCTTGGCCACGACGAGGAGTCTCTTGAGATCTCCGTGGATCTCAGCGCCCCCCACCACGCGGGCGCGCTCTGGGACCCGATTCCCGTCACGGCCCCCACCTACGTCTCCAAGCCTCTGGTGCCGCGCACCGTGCGCACCATCGACCTGTCGGCCCCGGTCGCCATCATCATCCCGGTGGTCCCCACGGCGGATCACCCGGACAATGACGTGGAGGAGTTGGAGTTCGAGGACTCGGCACGCTCCACCGTCCACCAGCTTCACCCGCGTGCCGTCGGTGAATGAGGGGTAGTTCCCGAATCGACGGCTGGCGCAGGCCGGTGGTAGCATCATCACGCTGTTCAAGCATGGGGCTATGGCGCAGTTGGTAGCGCGTCTCGTTCGCATCGAGAAGGTCAGGGGTTCGAATCCCCTTAGCTCCACCACTGCTCCAATCCTGAAACCCTGTCCCGCGCGATGCGGGGGACAGGGTTTCCTCAATTCCGTGCAGCGTGACGGTAAATGGTTATTCTTGATAAGCGTGGGTTTCATCAACGCGTTCGCCGCCACGGAGGTTGGACAACATGCCACAGACGATGACTTGCTCGCAGCCCGATTGCGAAGAGCAGGTCACCTACGACGGTGCCGATGAGAATCCGAACACCATTGCCGCCCGACCGCACCCGGGAGGCGTGCGAACCGTTGAGGTCTTTCTCCAATGCTCGCGCGGCCACGTGAACAAATACACGGTCAACGGCACATGAACCATGCCGATGCTCCGGGAGCGCGCGGCCTTGACCCCGAATATCAGCGAAGGCTCTCGGAGGCATACACCGACGACATCACATGGCTGACGATTGGAAAGGGGCTCCTGGAACGGACCATCCCCACCCTCAACGAGCAGGCCAGGAATCTTGGGACGAGTGTCGGCTGGTTCTGGACGGTCTATTCTTCCACGGTGGTTGTTGCGGCCATCGTCTCCACGCCTCGCTCCGGTGGCCTGGGTTTTCTGCTGGTGGTCCCGGTCTTCACAATTCTTGTTTCCTACCTGCTTGCCCTGGCCGCGCAGAGCCCCGTACTCAACGTGGTGGATCTGCGCTCCGTCGACGAGATCCGAGCTGCGGTACAACGGACGACTCGCAAGAAAATACGACTGCTACGGGGATGCTCGCTTGCACTCGTGATCACTGCTGTGTTGATCGGAGCGGGAGTTGTCGCCCAGATGGCTTGAGGAGCCGTCCGCTGCCGGTGACGGCGAATGGAGCCCCCTCATAGCGGGGCGTGTCTACTTCCCCGATTCCTCGCACGTCGGATGGTTCGACTACGCCTCGACGATGATTGGCATCAACCTGGTCCACGACCCGTCGGAAGTGCCACGCAGCGAGGGCGACATCACCTATTACCCCCTCAGCCACGTCACCGTCGTCCATGAGTCGATTCACCTGCTGCAGGCGGTGGGTTTCCCCTTCTTTCGAAGGTGGTGCGCCATCTGGCGACGCCTTGTTCTGGATGCCTGGACGCAGGCGGACACCGAGGGGATCAGCACCAGGGAGTCGCTGCGTGATCTGCCCAGCCGGGTCGATCCTTCGTTGCGGAGCACGATACGCAGCCACGTCGGCTTGCTCGCGGACCGTGACGAGCAGGGTCTGTCGGCGTTGGCCCTGCTTGAATCTCATGCGATGCTCGGTGAGATATGGACCCACGCGAGAGCTGAAACTCCGACCGACGTGTGTGTGGAGCTGGAACGGAACTCTCCCAACGCCGGGTATCGGCGGGCATTTGACATTGCCAGGCTGTCGATTGGGGACGCTGCCGCGATCAGAGCCTTTCCCGCTCTGGTAGCGGCGGCCTTCTGTTTCGATGTGCCGGTCCGCGCCTTCGCGCAGATCCTGGACCACCTGTCATGGTTGCCGGAGGAAGACCGTGCGTCGGCGACGATACGTGAGCTGTGCCTCGCGGTGAAAGGGGCGGGTCTGCACGATCATTTCTTGGGGCTGCCCAGGCACCAATCTGAAGATCTCGTCGCCGAGGACTGGAATCCCCTGGCCGCCAGTTGCGGGAATGTGCTGGACGGCTGCCGGAGGCTGGAGATCTCATTGGAGGAGGTTCTGGAGGATCCGGAACTGATTGCGGATGGCGTCGCGATGCTCACCCCAACCGTCCTCTTTGCGCTCGATTCGAACGGTCGGGCCTCCGTGCAGCTTGGCAATCTCGCCTCCAGTTCGGTCGCGGAAGTGGAGCCTGCCGGGGTCGAGAAGTACAAGTTCGAGCGCCTGGTGATGGTCGCCTCGCAGCGACTGCTGCGCGACTGTGCTGCGCAGTCAGTGGGGGACACACCGCCCGAGTACTCGTGGATGCAGTTCGTGAGTGAAGAGCGGCTGCCCCTCAGGATTCACACCCGTCAGAGGCGCGAGACACCGCGAGATCTCGCGCAGCGCCTCGTCGGTGAACTCGGCATACGCGGGCTGCGCGCACCCCTCACGGGCGCAGCATTGGGCATTGCATACCTTGGCCATGGCGTCCTCGAGTTCGCGACAGACTCGCCCCTGGAGGTCTGGCAGGACCCAGAGGTCAGGGAGATCGTGCGGGCGATCAGCGGTGTCTGTCCCGAGTTCCCGCTGTACCTCAACCCGGATCCGGCGCCGACCATGCTCGTCGTGTGGTTCGGGTGTCTGACGGACCTGGAGGGCACTACCGCATCCGGGTTCGATGCCACTCATCCCAGCGCACAGCGGGAGCTTGTGAGGTTCGTCGAGGCGGTGGAGCAATGCACGAAGATCACCGGGCTCAACCTTCTCTCCCTTGTGGAGCGTTTTCTCGCCCCGCTGACGGGACGTTGATCGGGCCGTTGTGCCCCCGGGGTGCTAGCTCTGCTACGAAACGATGGGGATCTCGGTTGCCTCGGCTGCTTCTTCCACCGAGCCGAGGTTGGTCACATCCGTGAACCCGGCGTCCTCCATCAGCTTCATGGCTTGCGCGGAGCGGTTGCCCGATCGGCAGTACACGAGGTACTCGACGTCCGGACTCAGCTGGGGCAGTGCCGCTGCAAACTCACCGCTGTTCAGATCGAGGAGTTGGGCACCCTCAAGGTGTCCCGATGCGTACTCCTCGGGAGTCCGTACGTCGACGATCACGGTGTCCTCACTCACGGTCACATCAGATGACTCGGAACAACCGGCGAGAGCCAGGACCAGGAGGGGCGTGGCGAGGAGTATGGAGATTCTGCGAAACATGGATGTTCCTTCTGTGTGGGGATGCCGTCTCTGTTGCGGCAGACACGGGAGCGTTGTGGTCTGTGGACAATGATGTCTTGTGGCGGTGTTGGGCACCAGAAGTCATCCTTGCGTCACGAGGGCGAAGGCCTGCGGGATCTCCTGGGCGAGCACGATGCCACCCATGACGAGGACGAAGAAGCCGAAGCCCCGGCGCAGGGCTGGGCCCGGAATCCTTCCGGAGAGCGCGGAACCGATGAAAGATCCGACCACCGCAATGGCCGTGAAGGCCAGCACGATCGGCCACTGGATCTGCACCGAGAGGAGATATCCGGCAAGGCCGGCGAAGGATTTCATGGACATCACCAGCAGTGATGTTCCCACCGCCACCGCCATTGGCAGGCCGCCCAGCAGCGTCAGGGCCGGGACGACAAGGAATCCGCCGCCTGCGCCCACCAGACCTGTCGCGATCCCCACCACGAATCCATCGATGATGATGCGCACGAGCGGGAGTCCGGTGTGCTCAGTGTCGGTGGCTTTAGAGGTTTGTTTGGGGCGTCGAATCATCGCAGCAGCTGTGGCGATCATCATGACGGCGAAGAGGATCATCAGCACGGTGCCCGGTATGAACCCGCCGATGAATCCGCCCGAGAATGCTCCGCCCATCGCGGCGAGGCCGAAGATGAGTCCTGTGCGCCACCGCACCCGCTTGGCTCGTGCGTGGGAGAAGAGACCGAACACGCTGGTGACGCCCACGATGAACAGCGATGACGCGATCGCCTCTCGTGGTTCCATGCCGACGACGTAGGTCAGGATCGGCACGGCGAGGATGGACCCTCCGCCGCCGAGCAGCCCGAGCGAGATGCCGACGAGCACCGCAAGAAGCAGGGCAAGGATGATGGCGGGTTCCATGGTTGACCTTCAAGAGTGGGTGATGTGTGTGGTCCGCGCCGGCAGGGTGCGGAGCACACACATCACGATGGGGTGACGTCCTACACCGACACGGGGGTTTTTTCCGGCAGGGCCAGCCAGTTGGCGTAGCCGCCCTCAATCTCGGCGACGTCGAATCCCTCGCGCCGCAGGGCACCCGCGGCGACGCTGTTGCGTATGCCTGTTTGGCAGTAGGTCAGGATTGTTCCCTGTCGGGGGAGTCGGTCCTGGTTCCACAGGGCGCGACCACCGCTCAACTGCTCGGCGCCCGGCAGGTGGCCTTCGGAGTACTCGGTCTTGTTTCGCACATCCAGGAGGAGCACGTGTTCGAAGCTGCCGAGGTCCTCGGGCTTCACAACGGTGGGCTTCATGAGCTCGAGGCCTGAGAGGGACGTCGTGTAGCCCGTGACCGTGTCTATGCCAACCCTGATGAGGTGATCGCGCAGGGCTTCGGCCTCGTCGATGTCGTTGGCCAGCAACACGAGCGGCCGGTTTTCGACCTCGGGGTTGTACACCCAGGCGCCGTAGCTCGCAGCCTTGTCCAGCCCGGGAATGTTCAGTGAACGCTCAACGGTGCCCTCGTGGACCTCGTTGTGATGGCGGGTGTCCACGAGGATGACGCTGTCATCCTCCAGGGCCGCCGCGAGGCGTTCCGGCGTGTACTCGATGAGTTCCGCTTGATCACCCAACACTTCGGGGCCAACCTTGTTCTGCACCTTCATGCGCCCGAAGTAGGCGTGGGCGTCCGGCTGGCCATCCAGCAGTTCATCGATGAAGCCCTGCTCGTCGTTGTTCCTGAGGTGCTTGCCCCACCAGGAGAAGGCACGCTCGTAGCCGACGGTGGAGCTCGGAATGGATCCCAGCGCCTTGCCACACGCACTCCCGGCGCCGTGTGCGGGGAGTACCTGGACGTAGTCGGGGAGAGTGAGGAAGCGATTGCGCAGGCTTGCGAACAGATCCTTGGCGCCAATGAAGCGGGTGTCGACGCCGCCGGCTGCCTCGTCGAGGAGGTCGGGGCGGCCGAGGTCGCCGACGAACACGAAGTCCCCGGTGAGCATGAATCCGGGTTCGGTGGCCTGAGCGCCGTCGGTGATGAGGAAGGACATGTGCTCGGGGGTATGACCCGGGGTATGGACGGCCTTCACCGAAATGTTGCCGAGCGTGATCTCGTGCCCGTCCTTCATGCGTACGGCGTCGTTGAACCCTTCGCCGTACGTCCAGTCGGGCCCGCCCTCATCCGAGACGTACATCGGTGCGCCGGTCCTGGCGGACAGCTCACGGGTGCCTGACAGATAGTCGGCATGGATGTGGGTCTCGGCCACGGCCGTGATCGTCATGTTGTTCTTGGCCGCAATCTCGAGGTAAACATCGAGGTCGCGGCGGGGATCAACCACCAGGGCTTCACCCTTGGCCTGGCAGCCGATGAAATAGCTTGCCTGGGCGAGATCCGTGTCGTAGATGCGCTCCAACAGCATTGTTACTCCTTGGGTCAGTGGGCGATGTGGGGTGTGCGCTGAGCCTCGGCAGGCCTCAGCGACCGAAGAGGCGGGCGAACGGACTCGGGTTGTTGGCCTTGGCGGTGTCCTTCTCCGCCTGCGAGTGCTTGCCGTTGCACCAGTTGGCGGCGGGCACGCTGCGTCGCACTGAGTCCACATGGCTGCCACAGCCGGACCACGTCGTCTTCTTGCACACCTTGCAGGTCACTGCACTGCACATATTTGCTCCAAGTTCTGTTGCTCCAGGGATCCGTATACCCCGGGGGGTATCTAAAGAGTACCCCCCGGGGTACCGGCAATGTCAAGCGACAGTGGGCATGGAGGTGCTCCTGTGTGCCGAGTGGCCCAGTTGCGTCGCCCAGCTGGTGGGCCCGGGTGCGGTCCACCGTGCTCCCGCGACCGCACCCAATTGCCACGAATCTTCGATGAGGAGTGGTGTGTCAGGGCTAGGGTCATGAAGACCAAGCACTTCAGGGAGGATGATCATGCATTCGACGAAACTCACGGACCTGATCGAGGAACAGATCACCCTGGCGGGGCAGGGGGACACCAGCGGGCGAAGCGCCAAGACGCTGCACGGGGGCAAGGACAAGGCCTTGAGGCAGACTCTCGTGGTGATGTTGGCCGGCCATCGCATGGATGAGCACGTCAGCCCGGGGGAGGCGACGGTGTTGGTGCTGGGCGGCGCTCTGAAGGTCCACACGGCGGAGCAACAGATTGAGTTGGGTGAGGGCGACTTCCTCATCGTGCCCCCGGACCGCCACAGCGTCGACGCGTTGGAGGACTCCGCGTTCATTCTCACGGTCATCAAGCCGGAGGGCCACGGCTACCGCGCCTGAGAACTCCCGCGGGCCGCAGGTTCGAAGGACGACTGGAAAGCGGGGCGGAGCCTCAGCCGCGGATCTGATCGGCCACGTAGTCGATGTCCTTGTCGCCCCGGCCTGACAGGTTGACGATGATGATCTGGTCCCGGCCCATTCCGGGGGCGATCTTCGCGGTCTGCACGAGGGCATGGGCGCTCTCGAGCGCCGGGATGATGCCCTCGGCCCTGCACAGCAGCTGGAATGCCTCCAGCGTTTCTGCGTCGGATGCAGTGACATACTCCACGCGTCCCACATCGCGCAGGTGCGCATGCTGGGGGCCGACGCCGGGGTAGTCGAGGCCGGACGCGATGGAATGGACCGCATCCGGGCCACCCTCGCTGTCCTGCAGCAGCATCGTCTTCATCCCGTGCAGCATGCCGGGCGAGCCCATGGTCATGGTGGCGGCGTGTTCGCCCACCGTGTTCAGGTTCTTGCCGCCCGGTTCGACGCCGTAGATCTTCACGCTCTCGTCCTCGAGGAACGCCGTGAACAGGCCCAGGGCGTTGGATCCGCCGCCGACGCAGGCAACCAGGGCATCCGGAAGGCGATTCTCGCGAGCCAGGATCTGCTTGCGGGCCTCGCGGCCGACGATTTCCTGGAAGTCCCGAACGATGGTGGGGTACGGATCCGGGCCCACCACCGAGCCGATGGCGAAAAAGGTGTCCTTCCAGTCCGTGGCGAATTTCCCGAAGGCGGAATCGACGGCGTCCTTGAGGCACTGCCCGCCGCCGGTGACTTCAACGATGGTTGCGCCCAGGAATTCCATCCGCACCACATTGGGGTGCTGCTTCTCGATGTCGATGGCACCCATGTGGATCTCGCACTCAAGGCCCAGGAGTGCGGCGGCAGTGGCGAGTGCGACGCCGTGCTGTCCGGCCCCGGTCTCGGCCAACAGCTTCTTCTTGCCCATGCGCTTGGCCAGCAGTGCTTCACCCAGGCAGTGGTTGATCTTGTGTGAACCGGTGTGGTTCAAGTCCTCGCGCTTGAGGTAGATCTTCGCGCCGCCGAAGTGCTCCGTCAGACGCTCGGCCAGAAACAGCGGGGATGGCCGTCCCACGTAATCCGTCAGCAGTGCTTCGTACTCCCGTGCGAACTCCGGATCCTTTCGGGCCTCGGCGTAGGCCGCGGCGACCTCGGCGATGGGTGCCTCAAGCTGAGGCGGGAGGAAACGTCCTCCATGGGCCCCGAAGAAACCGGTCTCGTCGGCATGCAGCAGCGAAGTCATGGGGTGGATACTAGTGGCCATCCCGGCAGGTGCGAACCGGCGCCCACCTCAGGAGAGCATGCCCGGAGCAGAGGTTGCGGCCGAGGCGGAGCCGAAACGCCGCTGGTAATAGGTGAGGCCGTCAACACCGGCGGTTTCAGCGGCGCTGACGGTGCCCAGCAGCACGGTGTGGTCGCCACCCGGTGTGCAGGTGATCTCGTCGCAGCGCAGCCAGGCGGTGGAGCCGTTGATGCGGGGGAGCCCGTCGTCCTCGACCCAGTCGATGCCCGCGAACCTGTCCTGCAGCCCACGCGTCGCGAACCGGACCGCCAAGTCCGCCTGGGCACTGGAGAGGACATTGATGCCGAACCGCCCGACGGACCGGATGTGGTTGATGAGCGCCCCGCGATTGTCCAGGGCAAGAAATACCATGGGCGGGTGGACGGACAGGGACGCGAACGCAGAGACGGTGGAACCGCAGGGGACGCCGTCGACCATCGTGGTGATGATGGTCACGGGGGCTGACACGTGCGCCATGGCCTCACGGAAATCGAGTTCAGTCTGTTCGTACACGGCCCCAAACTAGCTCAAGGGCAGCGTGGGCGTTCAGCTCTTGTCCGGCGTCTCGTCGCCATCCTCGGTGTACATGCCGGGAGCGTCGTAGACCAGGGATGCGCCGTCGGCCGCTTCCTTGAGTTCTTTTGGAGCGATGGCGTGAGCCAGGTGGTAGACGCCGACGGTGACGATGGTGCCGAGCGCTATGCCTCCCAACGTGAAGTTGCCCACGCTCAACTGGACGTCGCCGATGCCGATGATGATGCCCGCAGCAGCCGGAATCAGGTTGATGGGGTTACCGAAATCGACGTTGTTCTCCTTCCAGATTTTTGCACCCAGCAGCCCGATCATTCCGTAGAGGACAACGGTGATGCCGCCCAGAACAGCGCTGGGGGTTGCGGAGATGACGGCGCCGAACTTGGGGGAGAACCCGAAGCCGATGGCGACGATGGCGGCCACCACATACGCGGCGGTGGAGTAGACCCGGGTGGCGGCCATGACTCCGATGTTCTCGGCGTAGGTGGTGGTGGGGCCGGCCCCCACGAGGGTGGCGATCATGGACCCAGCACCATCAGCGGCGATGGCACGACCCATGACGGGGTCGAGGTCCTCCCCAGTCATCTCCGCGACAGCCTTCACGTGCCCGGTGTTCTCCGCGATCAGTGCGATCACCACGGGAAGGGCGATGAGGATCAGCGCAAAGTTGAACGTCGGCAGGTGCAGCCCGACGACGTTGTCAGCCGCGCCGTATGTCCAGTTCGCCAGATCCGTGATGGGGGGCAACCCCAGCCAGTCCGCGGAGGCAACGCCTGACCAGTCGACGCGGTCCATCAGGGTGATGGTGCCATCGTCGGCCACCTGCTGGAGAGGGCCCAGGACGAGATCGAACACGAAGCTGAGAACGTAGCCGATGACGAGTGAGAGAAAGATCGCGACGCGGCCCAGGAAGCCACGCAGACCCACGCTCAGCGCAATCACCACGAGCATGACCGTGAACGCGAGCCATGGATCGACGGGCCAGTAGACCCCGGCCACCACCGGCGCCAGGTTGAAGCCGATGAGCATGACCACGGCACCCGTCACCACGGGCGGCAGCGCCCTGTGGATCACGCGGGCACCGGCGAAGTGGATGATGAGGCCCACCATGAACAGCAGAAGGCCCACGACGAAAAGGGCGCCCGTCAGGTCAGCCGGATTCCCACCCGCCCCGTAGATGGCCGTGGCCACGCCCACGAAGGAGGCGCTGGAACCCAGATAGCTGGGCACCTTGTGCTGCACGGCGAACAGGAAGATCAGTGTCGCGACGCCGCTCATCATGACGGCGAGCTGCGGGTTGAGACCCATCAGGAGCGGAAAGACGAAGGTGGCACCGAACATGGCCACGACATGCTGGGCGCCGAGCCCAATGGTGCGACCCCAACTGAGCCGCTCACGGGGCATCACCACCGCCCCCGGTAGAAGTTTCCCGTTGTTGTGGAGGCTCCAGCCGAGCATGCTCTTCCTTTCGTCCGTCGAAGGCTACTGGAACGGCCGCCCTCGTCCTGAACACGAGGTCCCTTAGTGGGCAATGGCGGTGCCCGGTATCGTTGGGGCCATGGCACGCGACGTCGTGGTGATCGGGGCAACGGTGGCAGGACTCACCGCTGCGAGACGCCTTGC
>CBDTVQ010000041.1:0-10350 GCA_965364045.1 uncultured Tessaracoccus sp.
TGGATGTTGGTGCCGGAGGATGCACCCACTCAGTTCACCGACATCATTCGTGGCACGGTCAATGCTCCCCACCCGGATGATCAGGTGATCCTGAAGGCGGACGGTTTCCCGACTTATCACCTGGCCGTGGTCGTCGACGATCATCTGATGGGAATCACCACTGTCGTCCGCGGCGAGGAGTGGATCAGCTCAACCCCCAAGCACGTGCTGTTGCACGAGTGGTTGGGGCTGGACCTTCCGCAATTCGCCCACATGCCGCTGTTGCGCAACACCGACAAGTCCAAGATCTCCAAGCGCAAGAACCCCGCCGCACGGCTCCTGTGGTTCAAGGAGCAGGGCTACCTGCCCGAGGCTGTCCGCAACTTCCTGCAGCTCCTGGGGTATCCGCCCAGTTCCGATGATGCCGAGGTGGCCACGTTCGAGCAGTTCGTCGAGCACTTCTCATGGGACAAGGTCAACACCACGGGGCCTGTGTTTGACGTGAAGAAGCTGGACTGGCTCAACGGCCACTACATCCGCGGCCTTGACGCGGAGGAGTTGTCGGAGAGGATCGTGGAGTACGCCGTCGCGTCCGGACAGCTCGCCGAAACCCCGGATCGATCCCAGAAGAAGATGCTCCGTGCCGCCGTTCCCATCATCCAGGAGCGTCTGACGCTGCTGGCCGACGCCATTCCCCAGCTGCAGTTCCTCCTCGTGGCAGATGAGGCACTTGAGGTGGACGAGGCTTCACGCGCCGCCCTTCGGGAGGATGCTGCCGAGGTGCTGGACGCGACGATCACGGTCGTCGAGGATGTGCAGCCCTTCGAGCACGACGCCATCCAGGCCGGTTTGCGTGCGTCCTTGGTGGAGGGGATGGGGATCAAACCGAAGTTCGCTTTCGCGCCTGCACGCATTGCCATCACGGGGAGCCGTGTTTCGCCACCACTGTTCGAGTCCATGGAGATCCTGGGACGGGAATCCTGCCTGATTCGGTTGCGGGCGTTGCGCTCAACCCTGTGATCGCCGCTTCACCTGACCGGACACGCCTTATCGAGGAGGTGCCGAGCCGATATGCGTCTTGGTGGACATTGGTTGAGTCCTGTCTGGTCAGATGCTTCGCGTCGCGGACAGTGGTCGCGCGTGTCGGGCCGCCCCCGAGACCAGCGCTCCTGCGGAAGTGACGTCACGGGGCTGTTTGACGGCGGAAGCGACTCGACGGATCACGCCAAGGATTCCCGACAGTGCTCGGTGTGCCAACCTGCCTCGTCGGGGCCCTTCGGGACGATCTGCAGCGGGTTCAGATCTGTGTGCACGACGTAGTAGTGCTGCTTGATGTGTTCGAAATCGACGGTGCTGCCAAAGCCCGGCGTCTGGAACAGGTCTCGGGCGTAGGCCCAGAGCACCGGCATCTCGGTCAACTTGTTGCGGTTGCACTTGAAATGGCCGTGGTAAACGGCATCGAAGCGCACCAGCGTTGTGAAAAGGCGAACGTCAGCCTCCGTGATGGCATCGCCCATGAGATAGCGACGGTCCGCCAAGCGCCTCTCGAGCCAGTCGAGAGCTGCAAAAAGTCTGTCGTAGGCTTCGTCGTAGGACTCCTGTGATCCCGCAAAGCCACAGCGATACACGCCGTTGTTCACATCGGTGAAGATGTGCTCCATGACCTCGTCCATCTCCTCGCGCAGAGCAGCCGGGTAGAGATCCGGCGCGCCTGGTGAGTGGAACTGCTTCCACTGCGTCGAGAAGTCGAGCGTGATCTGGGGATAATTGTTGCTGATGACTTCACCGGTGGCGACCTCGACGATGGCAGGAACGGTGATGCCCCGGGGATAACCGGGAAAACGTTCCTCGTAGGCGTCCTTCAGCCGGGGAATGCCGAGAACCGGATCGACGGCGCCGGGATCGAGATCGAAGGTCCAGGAGTCAGCATCGTGCGTGGGCCCACACACCCCCATGGAGATTGCGTCGCGAAGTCCGAGCAACTCGCGCACAATGATGGAGCGGTGCGCCCAGGGGCAGGCTCGTGACACCACGAGCCGGTAGCGACCCGCCTCCACAGGATGCTCCGTCGCATTCGACGGCTCGGCCACGATCCTGTCGGTGATGTAATTGGTGTCGCGCTTGAATTCCTCGCCCTTGCTCGAGTACACACCCGATCCGCGTGTCTCTTCGTCCTCGATATTCATGCGCTCAGGCTACGGGGGGTGCCCAAAGATGGGAATCCTGCTGGGATCGAGTAACCGACGACACCACGTGGGGATGCTCGCCGAAAGTGAACATGGCGCGTTCGACAACGGCACTGGCGGTCATCGGCGGCCCATCCGGCGAACCGATCCTCGTGGGGATTCGCTCTCGGAGAAGAAGCCAAGCCAGCATCCCCAGAGCCGCGGCCAATGGAAGGGCGAACCATACGCTCAGGGCCATCGGGGACATGAGCATGAGAACAGTCGCCAACAGTGCAATGACGGCGGCGATGGGAGTGCGTTGGGGAAGCCCCTTACCAAGGTACTGCCACGAAATGTGCGGAGTGGCCACCAAATGCACCGTGCTGTCCCCGATCAGGAGTCGGGCTTGAGCGGCGATATCCGTGTCGTCATCAACGCTTGTCATTGTCAGGACATTGGGGCGCTTGACCGTGGCATGGACGATGGTGGTGCTGCCGTCCTCGAGGCCTGCGCCACACCGTAGAAGCACCCCGGATCGAGGGTCATCGGTGTATGCCAGGAGCGAAGTCCTGTACAAGTCCCGCACCGCCGTGGTGGGAGGGATCCTTTGCCAAGCTGATAATGGCATTTATGTGGCTTTCACTAACTGTGCCCGGGGGATGCCCATTGACGGATCGGGTAAGTCCGTCGGGCACTGCTGCGTCGTCATATTAGCGGAGAGGTCTGGGTATTTTTGCAGCGGCCTTGGCAAACGCGCAACCCGAGGCGCCATTTGCCTAATAGCAGCAATGAATAAGGAAATATTCAATGTGAACTATTCGCCTCCTGAATCGCACACATCGGAGTATCGGTTGTGGCTCGTGCAGGAGACGGGGTTCTGCGGGGACTTGCGAACTCTGCTGTTTTGCTCAAGAGTCGTAGTCATTCACCCATCCGGCTTTGCGGACCAGGAGAGCACCATGTCCCACGAGATCACGTCCTTCTCACCGGGCTCGGGGCGCCGCGTCGTTCCGCGCGCACATGTCGCCTCCGATGCCTCCGGCATCGATCTCTCCGGCGTCTGGCAGTTCCATTTCTCTGCACGCCCGGAGCTCGCCCCGCAAGGAGCAGAAGCCATCGACTTCGACGACTCCGAATGGGACAGCATCGTACTGCCGGGCCATTGGGTCCTGCAGGGACGCGACGACTGGGGGCAACCCGCCTACACCAATGTTGCCTACCCCTTCCCCGTCGACGTTCCCAATGTGCCGGATGAGAACCCCACGGGTGATCATCGTCTGAGGTTTGACGTGCCCAAAGACTTCACACCTGCGGGCGGCCGTGTGCTGCTGCGTTTTGGGGGAGTGGAGTCACTCTGCATTGCCTCGCTCAACGGCGAGGAGGTGGGAGTCATCCGGGGGAGCCGGCTCGCCCAGGAACTCGACGTCACCCACGAGCTGCGCCCGGGCATCAATGTGCTGCACCTACGCGTTCACCAATGGTCTGCACACAGCTACTTGGAGGATCAGGACCAGTGGTGGCTGCCGGGGGTGTTCCGCGAGGTGGAGTTGCTCGCGCGCCCAGCTGCCGGCATCGATGACCTCTGGCTGCGCGCCGACTTCGATCCCCAGAGCGGAAAGGGGATCATCGTTCCGGAACTGATTGCTGCAGCGGATGCCTGGCCGATCACCCTCTCCATTCCGGCCCTGGACAAGGCTGTGACGTTGGGTTCTCCCGAGGATGTGGAGGCCATCGACGTGGGGGCCGTCGATCCGTGGAGTGCTGATCGCCCGGCGCTCTACGACGTGGAGGTCTCGAACGCCGTCGAGACACGCTCGCTGCGGGTGGGGTTTCGTCGCGTGGAGATTGCTGGGCACGAGTGGTTGGTCAATGGCACGAAGCTGCGGCTACGAGGCGTCAACCGGCATGAGTTCGACCCGGAGCATGGACGTGTCTTCAACCGGGATCGTGCGCATGAAGGACTGCTGCTGATGAAGCAGCACAACATCAATGCGATCCGCACGGCCCACTACCCGTCCCACCCGGAACTCTTGGAACTGACCGACGAACTGGGGTTCTGGGTGATCGACGAGTGCGACCTGGAGACCCACGGCTTCGTGTTCGACGCGTGGCAGGACAACCCCACCGACGACCTTCGTTGGCGAGATGCCTGTCTGGACCGTGTGGAGCGGTTCTTCGAGCGGGACAAGAACCACGCGTCAGTGATCTGCTGGTCCCTCGGCAACGAGGCCGGAACCGGCTCCAACTCCGAGGCAATGGCTGCCTGGCTTCATCGTCGCGATCCCGAGCGGCCCGTGCACTACGAACCTGATTACGACGGCACCCACACTGATCTGGTGTCGCGCATGTATGCCACCGTCGAGGAGATGACAGACATGTCGAGGGGAACCGGGGCGCACCAATTCGGTACCCCGGGCCGCAATGCCGTGCTGGCGCAGCGCCCCATGATCCTGTGCGAGTACGCGCACGCCATGGGAAATGGGGCCGGAGCCCTTTCCGTCTATGAGGAAGCCTTCGACACGCTGCCCCAGTGGCACGGTGGATTCGTGTGGGAGTGGCGCGACCACGGTCTGCTGCAGAAAACCCCGAGCGGCCAGCAGTTCAATGCCTACGGCGGCGATTTCGGGGAGGAGGTGCACGACGGCAGTTTCGTCTGCGACGGCATGGTGCTCTCGGATGGAACGCCCACGCCGATGCTCGCGGAGTTCGCCGCTGTCACATCACCCATCAAGCTGACGATGACCACCGGCTCGCTGCAGGTGGAGAACCGACGCCATGACGGCGACACCTCCGATCTCCGTTTCGTTGTCCTGGACGAGCACAACGGACACGTGGTCTCCGAGGCTGCACTTGATCTCCCACCCATCTGCCCGGCTGGCGGGATCGGCGAGGTTGCACTTCCCGAGCCTCTCATCCCCGAGCAGGGAGAAGCCTGGCGCACCGTCCGGGCGGAGCTTGCCCGAGACACCGAGTGGGCGACGGAGGGTCATGTGGTGGCATGGTCGCAGACGCGGACCCACGCCGTCGCCGCGCCGAAGCCGAGGGCACCCCTCAGTGCCCGACCCACACTGAGCAGCGGGCACCTCGCTCTTGGCTCGGCTGTGTTCGATGCCCACACGGGAGATCTGACATCGCTCAGCGCCTTGGAGATCGCCGGCCCCCGCCTGGATCTGTGGCGTGCACCCACCGAGAACGATTCACTCAGTGACTTCGCCTCCTACGTGGACGTCGAACCCGTCGCGAGTCGAGGAATCGGCGCGCCCGGTCCGTCATCAGCCGCCCGGTGGCGAACTGCAGGGCTGGATCGTCTGCAACGTCGGGTGCTCGCCGTGGACGTCCGCGCCGACGAGCTCCGGGTGCTGCATCGGTACGCTCCAGCGGCCAGCCGCCAATCCATCCTGCTGGAACTCGTGTGGCGGATGCAGGGGAATGAACTCACCCTCGCAGCTGATGCCCAGCCGTCCGGTGGCTGGACGGACACCTGGCCACGGATCGGCTTGCACTTCGTGACCTGCGTCGATGTTGGACGCGTGGACTGGTTCGGTACGGGCCCGCAGGAGAACTATCCGGATTCCCGAAGCGCCGCCAGGGTGGGGCGATTCAGCTCACACAGCGAAGCTCTGGTGGTCAACTACGCCGTGCCGCAGGAGAGCGGGCACCGTGAGGGTCTCCGCGAACTGACGTTGAATGGGTGCGGGTTGACTGTGCAGGCGAAGGAGGTCGGCGGGAAGCTTCCCGGGTTCCAACTGCGCAACCATGACGCACACGAAGTCGCGGCGGCGGCGCATCCACATGAACTACCGGAATCCCGGTATGCGCATCTGGTCATCGACGCGGCAGTGCACGGCCTGGGCTCACGATCCTGCGGTCCAGATGTACGGCCGGAGTACCAACTGCGTCCCTCTGCGGCCCAGTGGTCGCTCCGATTCGGCGTCTGACCCCGGTGTGTTGCGTGGCCTCTGAAAGGATGGTCACCCGATCAGGCATTGGATTTGCCGACCCGCGGAGGGCGTGCAAGAATAAGCAGGTTGCTCCGCAGGGGGCTGGTCCGTCGTGGACGCCCGGATTTCCGGGAGGCACGTGTGGATCGCCACCAGGACGAGGTCGCGTGAGTTGTCCAGCGCAGCCCAAGGAACTTCCGCCGAGAGTCATCTCAGGGGAAAGGCCAAGGCTGCGTTACGAGAATCGATGCGACACTCCCGACCTCGGGGGTCGGAGTAGCCAGGTTGCCAGCCCTCATGCTGGCATGACCGAAGAAACGACAGAGTGAGGACAAACTGTGGCGGGACAAAAGATCCGCATCAGGCTGCGGGCATATGACCATGAGGTCATCGACAGCTCGGCGCGCAAAATCGTCGACACCGTAACCCGTACCGGCGCGAAGGTGGCTGGGCCTGTGCCTCTGCCGACGGAAAAGAACGTGTTCTGCGTCATCCGTTCGCCCCACAAGTACAAGGACAGCCGCGAGCACTTCGAGATGCGTACGCACAAGCGGCTCATCGACATCCTCGACCCCACGCCGAAGACGGTCGATTCGCTGATGCGTCTCGACCTTCCGGCTGGTGTCGACATCGAGATCAAGCTTCCGTGAGGTAACTGACCATCATGAACGAACGAAACGTCAAGGGCATCCTGGGCACCAAGCTCGGCATGACCCAGTTGTGGGACGACAACAACAAGGTGGTCCCAGTCACTGTCATCCAGGCCGGTCCGTGCGTCGTCACGCAGGTCCGCACCCCCGCGGTGGACGGCTACAACGCCGTGCAGCTCGGCTATGGCGCGATCAAGGCCAAGAAGGTGACCCGGCCTTCCGCCGGTCATTTCAACAAGGCAGACGTCACACCGCGCAAGCACCTGCTGGAGATGCGCACCGCCAATGCAAGCGAATACACCCTCGGCCAGGAACTGACCGCTGAGATCTTCGCAGACGGCGACATCGTCGATGTCACCGGCACCAGCAAGGGCAAGGGCACTGCAGGCGTCATGAAGCGCCACGGCTTCCACGGTCTCTCCGCCTCGCACGGCGTGCACCGCAAGCACCGCTCACCGGGCTCCATCGGCGGCTGCGCCACCCCCGGCCGTGTCTTCAAGGGCATGCGCATGGCTGGCCGCATGGGCAACGAAAAGGTGACCGTGCAGAATCTCACCATCCATGCCATCGACGCCGAACGTGGCCTCGTGCTGGTCCGCGGAGCGGTTCCCGGCAACAACGGGTCCCTCGTCGTCGTCCGCACCGCAGCCAAGAAGGGTGTTCTCTCATGAGTGACGCACGTGTCGTCGACGTCGTCGACGCCCAGGGCAAGAAGGCGGGTCAGGCCGAACTCCCCTCGGAGATGTTCGACACCCAGACCAACGTTCCCCTGATCCACCAGGTCGTGACCGCGCAGCTCGCTGCCGCTCGTCAGGGCACGCATGCCACCAAGACTCGCGCAATGGTGCGAGGCGGCGGTAAAAAGCCCTGGCGCCAGAAGGGCACCGGTCGTGCACGTCACGGCTCCACCCGCTCCCCGATCTGGGTTGGCGGTGGCATTGCCCACGGCCCACAGCCGCGTGACTACTCGCAGCGCACGCCCAAGAAGATGATTGCTGCCGCTCTTCGTGGCGCTCTCTCGGACAGGGCCCGTGACGGCCAGGTCCACATCGTCTCCGAGATCGTCGCCGGCGAGGCACCCTCCACCAAGGCCGCTCTCGCGACCC
Source organism: uncultured Tessaracoccus sp. (assembly GCA_965364045.1). GTDB lineage: Bacteria > Actinomycetota > Actinomycetes > Propionibacteriales > Propionibacteriaceae > Arachnia. The sequence continues at coordinate 7,842 of CBDTVQ010000041.1, forward strand.
TGTCGGCGATCGGCGACCTCAACAAGGTTCTCGTCGTGCTGGACCGTTACGAGGACGTCGCATGGCTGAGCCTGCGCAACGTCCCCCAGGTTCACGCGCTCGCCGTCGATCAGCTCAACACCTACGACGTGCTGGTCAACGATGCAGTCATCTTCACCTCCGCAGCGCTGGACACCTTCGTCGGTGGACAGTCGGCGTTCGGTGTCGAGGCTGTCGCCACCGAGTCGGAAGCCGACGCACTGGCCTCCGCCGAGACAGAGGAGGACGCCAAGTGAACGACTTCAAGATCCGCGACCATCGCGACGTGATCCTGCGTCCCGTCGTCAGCGAGAAGAGCTACAACCTCCTCGACGAGGGCAAGTACACGTTCGTTGTCTCGCCTGACGCGAACAAGACTGAGATCAAGATCGCCATCGAGTCGATCTTCAAGGTCAAGGTCACTTCGGTCAACACCCTCAACCGTGAGGGCAAGACCAAGCGCACGCGCTTCGGCGTCGGCAAGAAGGCCAACACCAAGCGTGCCATCGTGACCGTCGCCGACGGCGATCGCATCGACATTTTTGCCGGCCAGGGCGACTGACGGCGTCGAGAAGCAAAGGACTGAAATAACCTCATGGGTATTCGCAAGTACAAGCCGACCACGCCGGGCCGTCGTGGCTCCAGCGTGTCGGACTTCGTCGAACTGACACGTTCCACCCCCGAGAAGTCGCTGCTCGTTGCCAAGCCGAAGACCGGTGGCCGCAACAACTCCGGGCGCATCACAACGCGTCATATCGGAGGCGGACACAAGCAGGCTTACCGCCTGATCGACTTCAAGCGCTATGACAAGGACGGCGTGCCGGCCAAGGTCGCTCACATCGAGTACGACCCCAACCGCACCGCCCGCATCGCACTGCTCCACTACGCTGACGGTGAGAAGCGCTACATCATCGCGCCCAACAACCTCAGCCAAGGCACCATGATCCTCGCCGGTCCCGGCTCGGACATCAAGCCCGGCAACAACCTCGAACTGCGCCAGATCCCGGTGGGCACCACGGTTCACGCCGTGGAGATGCGCCCGGGTGGCGGAGCCAAGATGGGCCGCTCTGCCGGAGCGTCCATCCAGTTGGTGGCCCGCGAGGGCAAGTACGCCACGCTGCGCATGCCTTCGGGTGAAATGCGTCTGGTGGACATCCGCTGTCGCGCAACTGTCGGCTCCGTCGGCAACGCTGAGCAGTCCAACATCAACTGGGGCAAGGCCGGCCGCAATCGGTGGAAGGGCATCCGCCCGACCGTCCGCGGTGTCGTCATGAACCCGGTTGATCACCCGCATGGTGGTGGCGAGGGCAAGACGTCCGGTGGACGTCACCCCGTGTCCCCGTGGGGCAAGAAGGAGGGGCGTACTCGTGACAAGAACAAGGCGAGCACGCGTCTCATCGTCCGACGCCGCAAGTCCGGCAAGAAGCGCTGATAGGGAGCCTGAACAGATATGCCACGCAGCCTGAAGAAGGGCCCCTTCGTTGACGATCACCTGCAAAAAAAGGTGGACGTACAGAACGAAAAGGGCACCAAGAACGTGATCAAGACCTGGTCGCGGCGTTCGATGATCGTTCCCGACATGCTCGGGCACACCCTCGCGGTGCACGACGGTCGCAAGCACATCCCTGTCTTCGTCACAGAGGCGATGATCGGTCACAAGCTGGGCGAGTTCGCCCCCACACGTACCTTCCGGGGACACGTGAAGGACGACAAGAAGGCCCGCCGCCGCTGAGGCGAGCAGAAAAGGATGAGGATTAACCAATGAGCAACGAAAACGGCAACAGCCGTCGTCGAGAAGCCCTGCTCGGAGATCGTCCTGGCTCGTTCGCCACCGCGCGGCACGTCCGGATGAGTGCCAGCAAGGTGCGCCGCGTCATCGATCTCGTTCGAGGCATGAACGTCGCCGAGGCCCTGATCGCACTGCGGTTCGCACCGCAGGCGGCTTCCGAGCCCGTCTACAAGGTGGTCGCTTCGGCCATCGCCAACGCCGAGGACACCGAGGACCTGCGCAGCGAAGACCTGTTCATCTCCGCGGCGTTCGTCGACGAAGGTGTGACGCTGAAGCGCATTCGCCCCCGCGCCAAAGGATCTGCCAGCCAGATTCTGAAGCGAGGCGCCCACATCACCGTGGTCGTCGAACCCCGTGAGCAGAAGGGAGCCTGACAATGGGCCAAAAGATCAACCCGATTGGCTTCCGCCTCGGGATCACCACCGACCACACCACGCGCTGGTACGCCGAGAAGCAGTACGCGGAGTACGTCGCCGAGGATGTCAAGGTCCGCAATTGGCTGACCAAGAACCTCGAGCGCGCCGGCATCAGCTCCATTGAGCTGGAGCGTCGCTCCGAGCGCATCACCATCTTCCTCCACGCCGCTCGTCCGGGCATCGTCATCGGACGCAATGGCGCCGAGGCGGAGCGCGTGCGCAATGAGCTGGAGAAGATCACCGGTAAGCAGGTGCAGCTGAACATCCTCGAGGTCAAGAACCCCGA
>CBDTVQ010000042.1:0-10331 GCA_965364045.1 uncultured Tessaracoccus sp.
CAAGACCCGCCTCCTCGCCGAGACCGGCGCCGGTCAGCACGGCGTGGCCACCGCCACCGCGGCCGCCCTCATGGGGCTGGAGTGCCGCGTCTACATGGGTGAGGTGGACACCAAACGCCAGGCCCTGAACGTGGCGCGGATGCAGTTGTTGGGGGCCGAGGTGTACGCGGTCGCGGCGGGCTCGCGCACCCTCAAGGACGCGATGAACGAAGCCATGCGGGAGTGGGTCTCCTCCGTGGAGACCACCCACTACCTGATCGGCACAGTCGCCGGTCCGCACCCGTTCCCCTGGATGGTGCGTGAGTTGCAGCGCATCATCTCCACGGAGTCCCGGGCCCAGATGATCGAGGACCACGGGGGACTTCCGGACCACGTCGCGGCCTGCGTCGGAGGCGGCTCGAACGCGCTCGGCATGTTCGCCGACTTCATCCCGGACGAGGGTGTCGAACTGTGGGGCTATGAAGCCGCTGGCGACGGCATCGAGACGGGCCGTCACGCGGCCACCATCTCCGCTGGCACGATGGGTGTGCTGCACGGTGCCCGCACCTACGTGCTGCAGAACGAGGACGGCCAGACGATCGAGTCGCACTCGATCTCCGCCGGGCTGGACTACCCGGGGGTTGGGCCTGAGCACGCCTGGCTGGCCAAGAGCGGCCGTGCCAATTACGAGGGTGTCACTGACTCGGAGGCCATGCAGGCGTTCAAGGAGCTGACGCGGACTGAAGGCATCATGCCCGCCATCGAGACCGCACACGCACTGGCCGGCGTGAAGCGGCTGGGATTGCGCCTGGCGCAGGAACAGCCTGATGCCCGGCCCACCATCCTCGTGTGCCTCTCGGGCCGGGGGGACAAGGACGTGAGCACGGCGTTCGAATGGTTCGGCATGTCGGGGGAGCCCGACAAGGTTGTGGGAGGCATGGATTCATGAGTGTGATGACGAACAGGTTCACGGACCAGGACCGGCTGGGCATATCCGGCAAAGTGGTTGCCAAATGTGTCGATGAGGGCCGCGCCGCCCTCATCGCCTATCTCCCAGTGGGATACCCCACAGTGGAGGACAGCTTGGACGCCTTCCGTGCGCTGACCGATGGTGTGGGCGTCGATCTCGTGGAGATTGGCCTGCCGTACTCGGATCCGGTGCTTGATGGCATCGTCATCCAGCACGCCACCACCAAGGCGCTGCAGCGCGGTGTCAGAACCCGCGATGCGTTCCGTGCTGCCACGGCCGTCGCAGAACGTGGGTGCACACCCCTGGTCATGACCTACTGGAACCTCATCGAACAGTACGGACCCGACGAGTTCGCCCGCGACTTCAAGGCCGCCGGCGGTGCTGGTGTCATCACCCCGGATCTGACGCCCGACGAGGCCGAGCTCTGGACTGCCGCCACCGACGCGCACGGTCTGGACCGCATCTTCCTGATCGCGCCCAGCTCCACCGACGATCGCATCGCCACCACCATGGCGGCCTGCCGCGGCTGGGTGTACGCCACCAGCGTCATGGGTGTCACCGGCACCCGGACCACCACGTCGTCGGCCGCCCCCATCATTGCGGAGCGAGCCAGAACTGCGGATCCCGGACTGCCCATCGGTATCGGTCTGGGCGTCTCCAATGGTGACCAGGCCGCGGAGGTCGCGCAATATGCCGACGCCGTGATCGTGGGCTCGGCACTGCTGCGTTGCCTCGACTCCGACGGGGCCGACATGCCGGGGGATCTGGACCGCTTGCGCACCCTCGTGGATGAACTGGCTGCAGGAGTTCGGAGGGATCAGGAGTGATCCCTCGGCGGAGCCTGCTGGGTGCGCTGCTGGTGATACCGCTCGCCGCTTGTGGGAATGATGGCCCTACAGCGGACGTGGAACTCGTTGATGACGGCTATCACGGCACCGCTCTGACTGAGGGCTATGAGATGCCGGACGTGGATCTGACGGATCAGGACGGCAATCCTTGGAACCTTGCCACGTCACCCACCACCAAGGCGCTGGCTCTCTTCTTCGGCTACACCAACTGCCCTGACATCTGTCCTGGCATCCTCGCCGACATGGCCACCGCCAAACGTCGGCTCGAGGATGGTCTGGCTTCAGACGTCACCCTGGTCATGGTCACCACGGACCCGGCACGCGACGATCCCGCAGCGCTGAAGGCCTACCTCGAGCGCATCGACGAGTCCTTCATTGGCCTCACGGGGGAGCTCTCCACCATCTCGAAGATCGCGAACTACATGGGCATCGCGATCGAGGAGGGCAAGAAGCTCCCCTCCGGTGGCTACGAGGTGGATCACGGCTCCCAGATCCTCGGTGTGGGCGCCGATCACCGGGTGCAGGTCATCTGGACCGGTGGCTACAGCGTGAAAGATCTCCGCGAGGACTACGCGACGCTGATCTCGCGACAGTAGTCGTGGGGAGGCCAACGGCTATCATCTGCTGACATGGAAACAGTGCGGTGGGGCATCATCGGCGTCGGTGACGTCACCGAGGCCAAAAGTGGGCCGGGCTTCCAGAAGGCCGAGGGATCCCAGTTGGTCGCCGTGATGCGACGCACCGGAGCGAAGGCGGCCGACTACGCGGCCCGGCACGGCGTCCCGAGATGGTACGACGACGCCGATGAACTCATCCACGATGACGAGGTGGATGCCGTCTACGTCGCCACACCTCCCGACTCGCACCGCGACTACGCCATCCGAGTGCTGGAGGCTGGCAAACCGGTGTACGTGGAGAAGCCGATGGCCCGGACCGCGGATGAGTGCGCGCAGATGATCCAGGCTGCGGACCGTGCACAGCTTCCGTTGTTCGTCGCCTACTACCGCCGAGCAATGCCCCGCTTCGAGACGGTGGGAAAACTACTCGCTGACGGAGCCATCGGTGAGTTGCACGCCTTCTCGATTCGCCATCTGCGCCCGGCGGATTCAAGCCCGGGCGACGCGTTGCCGTGGCGGCTGCGACCAGAGGTCTCGGGCGGCGGCCACTTTGTGGACCTCGCCTCGCACACGCTGGACCTGCTCGACCATCTCCTGGGCCCCGTCGCCGAGGTGACCGGGCACGCGACGAACCGTGCCGGGAACGGACCGGCTGAGGATCTGGTCAGCGCGATTTTCGAGCACGAGTCCGGGGTGATGGGTACCGGTTTGTGGTGCTTCACCGCGGCCGAGAACCTCGACGAGGTCCAACTCGTGGGCTCGAGCGGCACGCTGAACTTCTCGGTCTTCAATGAGCAACCGCTCGAGCTGCTGACCGTGGATGGGCAGCGCAGCATTCCCGCTCCCTACCCTGCCACCGTGCAACAACCTCTGATCCAGAGTGTCGTCGACGAACTCCTTGGCCGCGGGCGGAGTGCCAGTACCGGCGTTTCGGCGATGCGTACCGCGCGCGTCATCGACACCATCATGGCCAGCCACCGGGCCGCGCACGGCGTCACTCTCGGCTAGCAGTGATCGGACGGTTCGGCTGTCCGACCTGACGGAACTCCCCGCGCCTGCACAACTGCTCCATGGAGACGGGTGCCCGATCACCCGGGGAACTGCTGCTGTTGCGCCGCGAACCTACCGGGCGTCATCCCTGTCGCACGGGAGAAGTCGCGGATGAAGTGGGGCTCGTCGGCGTACCCGAGTTCGGTTGCCACGTTCGCCAGGGTCGTTGTTCTCGCCCGTAGCCGCCCAACTGCATCGTGCAGCCGCCGACGCTGGATGAGCCATTTCGGGGCCAGACCCAGCCGACGGTGGATGAGTCGTTGTAGTGACCGCTCGTTGACGTCGAATGCTTCGCAGATCTGGGCGACTCGGGTCACGTCACTGCGGCCCTCGACGAAGGCGACGATCTCATTCACCAGCTGGCCCTCGGCGTCCACCGGGAGAAACCGACGAAGCGCGCCGGTGTAGATGTTCATGGCCGCCGCGTGCGTCTCCGGTGATCGTGGCTCGTGGGCCATCGCCCGGCGGACGTCGTCGACGAGTGCGTGGCCGTGGGCTCCGAGAACATCGGTGAGGGGCACGTGGCGATCGGTGTAGGCGTCGATCGATGCGCCGCTGAGAAGGAATCCTGCGGCAGGTTCGCACATCACACCGACGGCCCAACCCTCTCCGCTCAGCGTCGTTGTGGACAATCCCGAGGTCACGCCGTAGAAGCGGGCGTACTCCTGTGTCACGACCAGGAGACACACCGGATACTGCAGCACCTTCTGCGGAGCAGCACGGCCGGCTGGCACGGACCAGACGGGGATCCAGAAACGACGCAGCAGGCCCGCGAACTCGAGGGGAACGTCATAGCGAAACATCTCGTGGGAGATATCGTGTGGCTCCCTGAGATGGGCACGCTCGATATCACCCTCGGTCTCGCCGGAGAGGCCCTCACCCCTGTCGGTTTTCATCAATCGCCAGTCTGCCGCAGGGGCGTAGCGTCTCGTGTCATGGACACCACACTGAACAAGTTCAACGAGGCCCGCCAACCACTGGAGGCCGTCCTCGACGCCGTAAACGACGACCAGTGGTCGGCACAATCGCCGTGCGAGGGCTGGACCGCCAGAGACGTTCTCGACCACATCGTCGCGACCCAGCGGGACTTCTTCAACGAACGCGGCTTCGACGTCGGCGCCGCGCCGGACCTGGACGCCGATCCCGCTTCAGCTTGGCGTGATCACGCGCAGCGGGTGGTCAAGGTTCTGCAGGACGACGCCTCCGTCACGTCGGAATATGAAGGGTATTTCGGCCCGACCACCGTCGGTGGGACCTTCGCACAGTTCTACATCTGGGACATGCTGGTGCATCGCTGGGACATCGCGACGGCTGCGGGGCTCGAAGCTCAGCTCACGAACGCCGAGCTGGACGCCATTGACGAGGGCGCCCAAGCCTTCGGTGAGAACCTGTACATGGAGGGCATCTGCAAGCCACAGGTCGAGTCAGCCCGGGGGAGTGACAGGACGACCATGGTTCTGGGGAAGCTGGGCCGCCGAGCCTGAACAAATTGGTTCTATGACGTCCGCGTGGAAGCACGGGGGACCTGATTTCGCCTCGCAACAGTTCTGCGACGCGAAAGTTACGATCGTGAAACAGCAGCGGAATTGGTGGTTTCAAGGGTTTCCTTCTGCCTATTCTCGTACAACGGGCGTCCCGTACGGACGTTCCGCGCACTGAGGAGGCACACATGCAGGAGACCAAACGGCCTGGAAAAGTTGGGCTCTACGACCCCGCTCAAGAGCATGAAGCATGCGGAATCGCCTTCGTGGCCAAGCTTGATGGGATCGCCCGGCACTCGATCGTGGCCCAGGGGCTTGAAGCGTTGCGCAACCTTGACCACCGTGGAGCCACCGGCGCGGACGAGGCCGCCGGGGACGGTGCGGGCATCCTCCTGCAGGTCCCGGACCGCTTCCTGCGCGGCGTCATCGAGGCATCGCTCCCCGAGGAGGGCGCCTACGCCATCGGCATGGCGTTCCTTCCCGCGGACGCTGATGATCGCTCCGCGATCAAGCAACAGATTGAGGCCATCGCCGACGAGGAGGACGTGGACGTCCTGGAGTGGCGTGAGGTCCCCGTCGAGATTGGGACGCTGTCGCCGGTGTCCGTCGCGGTGATGCCGCACTTCGAACACCTCGTCGTGGCCGGTCGCCACAACGAGGCAGGCATGGCGCTGGAGCGCCTGATGTTCGGTCTGCGCCGTCGCGCCCAGCACGAGGCCGGAATCCACTTCGCCTCTCTCAGCGCCCGCACGCTGGTCTACAAGGGCATGCTCACCACGGATCAGCTGGAGCAGGTGTTCCCCGATCTCCTGGATCCCGCCATGGAATCCGCCCTGGCACTGGTCCACTCCCGGTTCTCCACAAACACCTTCCCGTCCTGGGAACTCGCACATCCGTACCGTTATATCGCCCACAACGGCGAGATCAACACTGTGCGCGGCAACCGCAACTGGATGCGGGCCCGCGAGGCATTGTTGATGAGCAGCGAGATCCCGGGCAACCTGGAGCGGCTCTTCCCCATCTGCCAGCCGGGCGGATCCGACTCGGCATCCTTCGATGAGGTGCTCGAGCTGCTGCACCTCGGCGGCCGCTCGCTGCCACACGCAATGCTGATGATGATCCCCGAGGCGTGGGAGGGCAACCCCTCCATGGACGCCGAGCGTCGCAGCTTCTATGAGTACCACGCCGCGATCATGGAGCCCTGGGACGGTCCGGCGTGCATGACGTTCACCGATGGCACGATCATCGGTGCCACGCTGGATCGCAACGGCCTGCGTCCAGGCCGTTACTGGGAGACTCGCGACGGGCTGGTGGTGTTCGCCTCCGAGTCCGGCGTGCTGCCCATCCCTGCCGGCGACGTCGTGGCCAAGGGGCGGCTGCAGCCCGGCCGCATGCTCCTGGTGGATCTGGAGAAGCACCGAATCATCGGCGACGATGAGATCAAGGGAGAGCTCGCCGCTGAACATCCGTACGGCGACTGGGTGGCCAGCAACAAGGTTGAGTTGGACACGTTGCCCGGCCGCGCACATATCGTCCACGGGCATGCCTCCGTCATCCGTCGACAGCAGGTGTTCGGCTACACACACGAGGAATTGCGGATGGTCATCGCTCCGATGGCCAATGGAGGTACCGAAGCCATTGGATCCATGGGCACTGACACGCCCCTGGCCGTGTTGTCCGAGCGTCCGCATCTGCTGTTCGACTACTTTTCGCAGCTCTTCGCACAGGTCACCAACCCGCCGCTGGATGCCATCCGCGAGGAACTGGTGACGTCGCTGTCGGCGAAGATCGGACCGGAGCGCAACCTGCTGGACCCGGTTCCCGAGGCGGCGCATCTCATCACCATGAAGCATCCCATCCTCAACTCGGAACAGCTCGCCAAGATTGTTCGCCTCAACGATGGCACCGTCCCGGGCTACGCCACACACGTCGTCCGTGGCCTGTACAAGGTGGCGGGCGGCGGGCGCGCGCTGAAGGTGCGGCTCGACGCACTGTGCACCGAGGTCTCCGCCGCCATTCGGGGAGGTGCGCGTGCGCTGGTGCTCTCCGACCGCCACTCGACTCCGGATCTCGCACCCATCCCGTCGCTGCTGCTGACCGCTGCCATTCACCATCACCTGGTGAGGGAGAAGTCCCGCACGCAGGTGGGCATCGTCGTCGAGGCTGGCGACGTGCGAGAGGTCCACCATGTGGCACTGCTGCTCGGCTACGGCGCCGCCGCAGTGAACCCCTATCTGGCGTTCGAGAGCGCCGAGGACATGGCGCGGCGAGAAATGTTCGTTGAGGTGATGCCGGAACTGGCCATCGCCAACCTGACCAAGGCACTGTCCAAGGGTGTGCTCAAGGTGATGAGCAAGATGGGGATCTCCACGGTCGCCTCCTACACCGGTGCGCAGGTTTTTGAGGCGCTCGGCCTCAGCCAGGACCTCGTGGACGCGTACTTCACGGGCACCACCAGCCGGCTCGGTGGCCTCGGGCTCGCCGAGATCGCCGAAGAGGTGCGTCGTCGACACCTGCGGGCCTACCCGGCCGACGGCATCCCACTGGCTCACCGCGACCTCGCCGTGGGCGGTGAATACCAGTGGCGTCGCGAGGGCGAACCGCACATGTTCGACCCGGAGACCGTCTTTCGGCTGCAGCACGCCACGCGCAGTGGTCGCTATGACGTGTTCCAGCGCTACACCTCGCTCGTGGATGACAACTCGGAGCGCCTCATGACGCTGCGCTCGATGCTGCGGTTTGCGGAGGGACGCACCCCGATTGACGTGTCGGAGGTGGAGCCGGTCAGCGAGATCGTGAAGCGATTCTCAACTGGGGCCATGAGCTACGGCTCCATCTCCGCCGAGGCCCACGAGACCCTGGCCATCGCCATGAATGCGCTCGGCGCGCGCTCCAACACGGGGGAGGGCGGCGAGGACCCGGAACGCCTGCACGACGATCGTCGACGCTCCTCCATCAAACAGGTGGCCTCGGGCCGGTTCGGCGTCACCAGCGAGTACCTGACCTGGGCCACAGACCTGCAGATCAAGATGGCCCAGGGCGCCAAGCCCGGGGAGGGCGGCCAGCTACCGGGTCCGAAGGTCTATCCCTGGGTGGCCAAAACACGCCACTCGACGCCGGGCGTCGGCCTGATCTCGCCCCCACCACATCACGACATCTACTCCATCGAGGACCTCAAGCAGCTCATCCATGACCTGAAGTGCGCCAACCCGTCGGCGCGCGTCCATGTGAAGCTCGTCAGCGAGGTGGGCGTCGGCACCGTCGCGGCCGGCGTCTCCAAGGCGAAGGCCGACGTGGTGCTCATCTCCGGTCACGACGGTGGCACAGGCGCAGCACCTCTGACGTCGCTCAAGCATGCGGGCGGCCCCTGGGAACTGGGACTGGCCGAGACGCAGCAGACGCTGCTGCTGAACGGACTGCGGGACCGCATCGTCGTGCAGTGCGACGGGCAGCTCAAGACCGGTCGCGACGTGGTCATCGCCATGCTGCTGGGAGCCGAGGAATTCGGCTTCGCCACGGCGCCGCTCGTGGTGAGCGGCTGCATCATGATGCGCGTCTGTCACAAGGACACCTGCCCAGTGGGGGTGGCCACCCAGAATCCGGAACTCCGCGCGAAGTTCACGGGTGACCCCGAACACGTCATGAACTTCTTCCGCTTCATGGCGACTGAAGTGCGCGAGATCCTGGCCTCGTTGGGTTTCCGCTCCATCGAGGAGGCCGTCGGACGGGTCGATGCCCTGGACTCCTCGCAGGCCGTGCGCCATTGGAAGACCGCGGGCCTGGACCTGACACCCATCCTCACAAGCATCGACGTGAATCACCCACTCCACAACACAATCGGGCAGAATCATGGCCTGGAGCAGAAACTGGACATGCGTCTGATCGAGCTCGCGGCGCCAGCCCTGGAGCGGGGCGAAGCGGTACGCCACACGGTGGCTGTGCGCAACATCGACCGGACGGTCGGCACCATCCTGGGCCACGAGGTCACCCGAACCACCGGCGGGGCGGGCCTTGAGCCGGGCACCATCGAGTTCACCATGCACGGCACCGGCGGCCAGAGCTTCGGCGCCTTCCTGCCACGCGGCATCACGCTGCGCCTGGTGGGAGATGCCTGTGACTACGTCGGCAAGGGTCTCTCCGGCGGCCGCATCATCGTCGCGCCTGACCCGGCGAGTGCATTCGCCGCCGAGGAGCAAGTGCTGGCCGGCAACGTCATCGGCTATGGCGCCACGTCAGGGCAGCTCTTCCTGCGGGGGCTTGTTGGTGAGCGGTTCTGTGTCCGCAATTCGGGCGCCACCGCCGTCGTGGAGGGTGTGGGCGACCATGGGTGCGAGTACATGACGGGCGGTGAGGCGCTGATCATCGGCCCCACCGGTCGCAACTTCGCGGCAGGAATGTCCGGCGGCCTCGCGTGGGTGCTGGACCTGGATCCCGCCTGCCTCAACACCGAGTTCGTCGACGCCGTCGACATGGCTGCCGACGACATCATTCGCGTCCGGGAACTCCTGGAAGAACACCTCAACGAGACAGCCTCCACCGTCGCCGAAGGGCTCATGGCCCTCGACGACGCCACCCTGGCCACCCGTTTCACCCGGATCGAGCCACGGATGTGGGCACATCTCATGAAAGTCCGTGACCAGGCCAAAGCCGATGGCCACGACGAAACCCGAACAACCCACCTCATGATGGAGGCCGCACATGCCTGATCCACGTGGATTCATGACCACCCCGCGCGAAGTCGCAGATCGTCGCCCAGTGGACGAGCGCGTCCACGACTGGCACGAGGTCTACCCCGGCACCCCAGGCCGCGCGTTGCTGCCTATCATCTCCAAGCAGGCCGGGCGCTGCATGGACTGCGGCATCCCGTTCTGTCACACCGGGTGCCCACTGGGCAACCTCATCCCCGAGTGGAATGACCTGGTGTGGCGCGACGAGTGGCAGCCCGCCCTTGAACGTCTGCACGCCACCAACAACTTTCCGGAGTTCACCGGACGCCTCTGTCCGGCGCCGTGCGAGACGGCCTGCGTCGTCGGCATCAGCGGGGACCCGGTGACCATCAAGAACGTCGAAGTGGCCATCATCGACAAGGCGTGGGACGACTCCCGCGTCGTGCCGCAGCAGCCCGAATGGCATACGGACCGGACGGTCGCGGTGGTGGGGTCCGGTCCCGCGGGGCTTGCCGTCGCTCAGCAACTGACACGTGCCGGGCACACCGTCGTGGTGCACGAGCGAGCCGACGCCATCGGTGGGCTGTTGCGCTACGGCATCCCCGAGTTCAAGATGGAGAAGGAAGTGCTCAACCGGCGCCTCAAGCAAATGGGGCTGGAGGGCACCCAGTTCAAGACCGGCGTGACCATCGGTGAGGACATCACCGGCCCGGAACTGC
>CBDTVQ010000043.1:0-10166 GCA_965364045.1 uncultured Tessaracoccus sp.
GCCGCTCCGACGAGCGACACACCCTCGTGATCAGAAGTCGTGAGAACCGTCAACTCTTCTCGTCGACCAGAAGAGCATGCACTTCGTCCAGATCTCGGTGAACCTCGCCCCGCATGTTCCTGATTCCCGGTGCGTCCGCGTGGCGGGGCAGGACGTGGATGTGGGCGTGGAACACAGCCTGGCCAGAGTCCTCCCCCACGTTGGTCAACACGTTGAAACCAGTGGCGCCAAGACGCTCCCGCAGAATGTCACAGACGGCCCGCACGGCAGGCGCCACCTCGACCAAGACATGGGAATCCATGAGCGCGTGCTCGACGTGACGACGCGGCACCACCAAGGTGTGTCCCTCCTGCCAGGGCTCAACATCGAGGAAGGCAAAAGCCCGGTCATCGGCGTACACCTGCCTGGATGGGATCTCACCGGCGATGATTTTGCAGAACAGGCAATCAGACATGTGCTTCACCTTGCCCTTTCGGGTTGTATCCATCAGTTCGTGACCACCGGCTTGTGATCATGGAGTCATGTCTACCGGACGGTGTGACCCGCGGTGCGCAGTGCATCCTTGACCTCCGCGACGGACAACGTCCCGTAGTGGAAGACGCTGGCCGCAAGAATTGCATCGGCCCCGGCGTCGGCTGCCTCGACGAAGTGCTGGGCGGTGCCAGCTCCACCGGAGGCAATGAGCGGAACGTCGACAACGTCTCGAATGGCGCGGATCATCTCGATGTCGAACCCGGCGGTGGTGCCATCCGCGTCCATCGAGTTCAACAACACCTCACCCACACCCCGGGCCACGGCGTCACGGGCCCACTCCACGGCGTCACGGCCCGCTGATCTGCGGCCGCCATGGGTGGTCACACCGAAACCCGAGGGCATGGACTCCTCGCGGCGAGCGTCGAGGGACAACACGAGAACCTGATTGCCGAACCTGGCGGCGATCTCGTTGATGACGTCCGGACGCTCCAGGGCGCCGGTGTTGATACCGGCCTTGTCGGCGCCGCAGCGCAGAAGTGAGTCAACGTCCTCGACGCTGCGTACTCCCCCGCCCACAGTCAGCGGAATCAGGACGGTCTCTGCACAACGGGAGACCATGTCGCGGGTGGTGGCCCTGCCATCGGATGACGCGGAGATGTCCAGGAAAACCAACTCGTCCGCGCCGGCTGCACCGTAGGCGGCAGCCAGTTCCACCGGGTCCCCGGCGTCGCGCAGGTTCTCGAAGTTGACACCCTTGACCACGCGTCCATCGTGGACGTCAAGACAGGGGATCACGCGCAGTGCTACGGCCATGCGTCCAACCTTAGCGAAGCGGCAGTGGAGGGCAGAGTGCAATTGTGGTTGGCAGTCCAACCACAATTGCACTTTGCCCCCGGCCCTTGTTGTTCAGCGCCTCTTACCCCCACCTTCGTGGGGTCAGGACCACGGACTTTGGACACTGGTCAGTCGTGGCTGGTCTGCAAGCCAATACTGGCCACCACCGCCACGAGCACACCGGTTCTTGAGGGGTCAATCCTCTTCGATGTCCGCGTCGACGACGCCCCGACGCATGGTGTCGACCACCTCGAGACACGTGCGGCGCAAATCACCGGGTCCGGCGGCCCGGGCCAATTGGCCGGCGAAGTCCACCACCTGACGCACCCAGCGCACGAAGTCGCCCGCCGAGAGCTGCCCATGGGAGAGGACCTTGGCGAGTTCCTGCCCGCTCGACCAGCGCCATGCCACCTCGGCGAAGCCGATGTCAGGCTCGCGACCGCGGTCGCGACGATGCTTGCGCTCCAACAGCCCCACCTCTCGCCACACCTGCCGCAGTTCCGACTGGGCGCGCTCGCTTGCCGCATCGGGCATGCGCGGGCTCCTCATCTCCCGGGACGGCCGCGATTCGTAGAGCATGGTGGAGATCACGGCTGCCAGTTCTGGCGCGTCGAGCCCGGCAAAAACGTCACGGCGCATGCACTCGGCAGCCACGAGGTCCAGCTCGTTGTAGATCCGGCGCAGCATGCGCCCGGCGTCGGTCAACTCGTCGCCATCGAGGTAGCCCAGTTCTTCCAGAACAGCGCAGACACGATCGAATTGCGTGCCCAGGGAGTTGGTGCGGGTGGCGATGTCTGCCTCGCTCTTGCGGCGATCACGCTCCAGCCGGATCATCTTGGCGGCGGCGACAGCGTGGATCTCTCTTTCCTCGCAGGCGTGGCAGGGATGATTCTTCAGTTCCCGGCGCAGCTTCGCGATGCGAGCCACGTGTGATTCGTCAGTGGGGGCGACGAACGCCTCCGGAGCCTCTGGATCGATGTTGTCCAGCTTGTTCGACATGGCCGAGAGCAGGGCCCGGCGCTCCGTGCGATCACGGACACTGAACCGGCGCGGCACCCGCACCCGGCCCACCGCGTTCGGAGGACTCGTCAGATCATGGGGTTGCAGCCGCAGCACGGTGTGGTCCGCGGAGATCACCTGCACCCACGGCACGGAGTCACGCTGGGCCTTCTGACCGATCCCCAGGACGACACTCCAGCCCTGCCTGGCCACGTGGATGATGTCGCCGGGCATCAGCTCGCCGACGGCGTCAGCAATGTCGGTGGCCCGCTGGGCACGGCGCTGTTTGGCGCTGCCGGCTTCGAGCCCGGAGATCTCGTCCCGCAGCACTGCATAGGACATGAAGTCACCCAGATGACACTCGATGGCCTGCTGGGCTTCAGCCAGTTCCTCTGTTGCCCGCCGGCCCACCCGGGCAGAGGTGACGACGGACTTGTCTGTCTGGAACTGGGCGAAGCTCTGGTTGAGGAGTTCGCGTGCGCGCACCCGTCCCAGGGTGGAGGTCAGGTTGACCGCCATGTTGTAGCTGGGCGCGAAACTGGAGCGCAGCGGATAGGTACGTCGTGAAGCCAGACCGGCCACGGCCCGGGGGTCCATCCCGGACTGCCACAGCACGACGGCGTGCCCTTCGACGTCGATGCCGCGGCGACCGGCGCGGCCGGTCAGTTGGGTGTACTCCCCCGGCGTGATGTCCACATGTGCCTCGCCGTTGTACTTCACGAGCTTCTCGAGCACGACCGTGCGCGCAGGCATGTTGATGCCCAGAGCGAGCGTCTCTGTGGCGAAGACCAGCTTGAGTGCCCCGCTGGCGAAGCCCTCCTCCACGATGGCCTTGAATGCTGGCAGCACCCCCGCGTGGTGGGCGGCAATGCCTGCGCACAGGGCGAACCGGAAATCCTCGTATCCGAGCGCATCCAGGTCAGCCATGGAAAGTCCTGCGGTGTGCTTGTCCGCGATCTCCCCCAGCGTTCGCGCCTCGGGTCGATTGGTCAGCTGCACGCCCGAATGCAGCAACTGTTGGACGGCGGCGTCGCAGCCCACCCGGGAGAAGATGAAGACGATGGCGGGCAGCAGCTCTGCCTGCGAGAGCACCCGTGCCATGTCGTCGCGGCGGGTGGGTTTGGTGGCGAACCTGGGGTGTGTGGCACCGCCGAACTGGCCTGAGCCCTTGCCGCCGCCCTGTGGCTTGCCCTTCCCGGAGCGTCCGCGTGGCCGACGCGAGTCGTCCCTGACCTGGGTGGCTTCGCCCTTGCTGACCCTGAGTAGTTCCTTGTTCACCCGGGCCGCCCGGGCACCCGGCAGTTCTTGTGCGGTGGGCGCCACGCCGTCGAAGAGATCGACGAGCTTTCGCCCCACCATCACCTGCTGGAACAACGGGACGGGGCGACGCTCCGAGACCACCACCCTGAACTCCCCGCGCACGGTCCGCAGCCATTCGCCGAAGTCCTCCACATTGCTCACGGTCGCCGACAGCGCGATGATCGAGACCGACGATGCCAGCCCGAGGATCACTTCCTCCCAGACGGCGCCACGGAAGCGGTCGGCCAGGTAGTGCACCTCGTCCATCACCACGAACCCGAGGTTGTTCAGGGTGGGTGAGCCCGCATAGATCATGTTGCGCAGCACCTCGGTGGTCATCACCACGATCTGCGCCTCAGGGTTGATGGAGCTGTCGCCGGTCAGCAGGCCCACACGATCCGAGCCCCAGCGCTCGACGAGGTCGTGGTACTTCTGATTGCTCAGTGCCTTGATGGGTGTCGTGTAGAAGCACTTCCGCGATTGCTGCACGGCGGTCCACACCGCGAACTCCCCCACGACGGTCTTGCCAGCACCGGTGGGCGCGGCCACTAGGACGCCGTGGCCTTCAGCGAGAGCGCCACATCCCTCGATCTGGTAGGCGTCGAGGCCAAATGGATAGTCGCGGGAGAACTCCGCCACAACGGGATGCAGGGTGGGGCTTTCGGTGGTCACTGCTTCACGGTAGCAGCGGGATGCGAGGGGTCCACGAACACCTTCAGCACACCGGGGGAAGCGGTCACGGTGACGGGGACGTCGCCGAGCTCCTCCCCGTCGCCCATGCAGAACAGCTCCTCGCCGGCGATCTCCACCTGTCGGGCCCTGAACTGCTGCACGCTGGGGTGCTTGGCGAAGTTGCCGGAGTACATCTGGGGCAGGAGCCGAAGCAGGGTGGCACGCGAAACCGGATCGACGATGGTGACATCGAGCAGGCCATCAGCCGGATCCGCTTCCGGGGCTATCTTCATCCCGCCGCCGAACATCCCCGTGTTGCAGACCGCCACGATCATGGCCTCCTGGATGCGGAGGACGCCGTCGATCCGGAGGCGGTAGCGCAGGGGCGAGAAGTGCACGAGCTCGCGCAGGGCTATCCAGCCGTAGCTGAGACTGCCGAAGCGGAGCGAGATGTCATTGGTGGCGCGATTGCCCCGCGCGTCATAGCCGGTGGACAGCACCGCCCCCACATAACGGGATCCGAACGCCTCGTTCGACATGTGGGCCAGGTCCACGCGGCGGGTGGCACCGGCGCAGATGGCATCCACTGCTGCGGGCAGACTCTTGGGAATGCCCACACCGCGGGCGAAATCATTGCCGGTACCCGCAGGGATGATGCCCAGCGTGGCTTGCGTCCCCGCGCAGGCGTTGAGGCCCAGGTGAGCCATGCCGTCGCCGCCCATGACGATGACTGCGTCGCCCTCGCGGGCAGCCACGGCAGCAGAGCGGGTGAGTGTCTCGGACTCGGTCCATGAGTCTGTTCTGATGACAGCCACCTCGGCGGTGGCGAGACGATCTCGCAGGGCCCATGCGACGCGCGGCAGTTCGCGGCCGGAGCGTCCGCCACCGGAGCCCTCGTTGACAACGAGTGTGAAGAGTCGCGGCTTGGCGAGTTCACTCATGTGTTCCTTGCGCTCACTTGCCGTCGTTGACGTCGATGGACCAGTCAGCGCCGTCTTCGGCGGTGATGCCCTTGCGTTTGTCCAGGATGAGGCAGATGGCCTCCGCGATCATGTACAGCAGCGTCATCGGCAGCGAGAGCGCCAGCATGGACACGGGATCCGTGGAGGGGGTGGCGACGGCCGCGAACACGAACGTGCCGAAGATGACAAACTTGCGCGACCTGACGAGTTGGTAGCCCCTGACGACGCCAGCGAGGTTGAGTGCCACGAGGATCACGGGGAGCAGGAAAGACACTCCGAATACCAGGATGATCTTGATTTCCAGGGCAAGGAAGCTGCTCATCTCCAGAAGGTTGGTGATGTAGAGATCCTTGGGGGTGAAGCTCAGCATCACGGTGATGCCCTTGGGCCAGACGAAGTACCCCAGGGTGCAGCCCAGGAGGAACAACGGCACCGCGGCACCGAGGAAACCCAGGGCGTACTTCTTTTCCTTGCGGATCAGACCGGGCGCTATGAAGGCCCAGAGCTGGTACATCCAGATGGGGCAGGATGCGATCAGACCAGCTACTCCACACGCGATGACGCCCAGTGTGAAGGGGCCGAGCACACCACTGTTGACGATCAGGAATTCCGCGTTGGGCCGGGCGGCTCTGATCGCGTCAACTGCCTCGTTGTAGGGGTACAGAACGAAGGAGACGAGTTCGCTGTAGAAGAAGATGGACACGAGCGCTGCCAGAACAATGGCGATGACCGAGAGTGTCAGTCTGTACCGCACCTCCTTGAGGTGGTCCAGGAGCGCCATGGTGCCGTCGTCGGAGTGCTCCGGCGGGCGCAGCCAACCAAGCCGACGCGGCTTCGCGTCGGGCTCAGTGGCGGTGGTGGCCATTTTCAGATACCGGTCCCGGTGTCGTGCTGACGCAGGGACTCTTCACGAGCCGTGGCTTCGCGCGCCTGCAGGTCACGTTCACGCGCCTCTATCTCGCGGATGCGACGATCCTGCTCGTTCTCGGTGCGGACATCCGGCTGAACGATCTCGGCGTCAACCACCTCGGGATCCTTGCCGTCATCGACAGACTTGACCTCGTTCTTGAACTCCTTGATCGAGCGACCGACGCCCTTGCCGAGACCGGCGAGGCGCGAGCCACCGAACAACAGCAGTGCGATTCCCAGGATGATGAGTAATTCTGTTGGACCCATGTTCGTCCACCTCTTTCCCCGGGACGGTCCCCGGGCTAGTAATACACAAAAATGATTCTACTCGTGGCTGCTGGCGGGCGGCTGGATGCGCCCCAGCAGTTCACCAGCTTCTTCGGCGCGTTGCCCCAGCATGCGTACCTCGCTGTACAGATCGGACGTCTTGTGGGCGAGCCACACGGCATAGGAGACCAAGGTCACCACACCGAGCAGGGCGATGCCGCCGAAAATGAGTACCCAGATCACGGACGAAATGGTACCCCCCGGGTGCCCCGGCAGCTAACGCGGTTCAGAGCAGCGGGTCGGCGTAGTGCGCCAGTGCCGCTCGTGCGTCCGCGGCAGCGGCACGGGCCACCTGATCGTCGGACACGCGGATGACGGTGCTTCCCAGCCGCAACAGGAGAGCGCTGGCCCACCCTGGGGAGGCCAGAGGAAACGTTACGGAGATGTGATCCACATGATCATTGCGATCGGTCACCGGATAGTACTCAGCCACCCACTGGGCTTCGGGAGCGAGATCCAGGACCAGTTCCCGGGAGACGTCGTCAAACCAGCGCTCCCCCACTTCCGGCAGTCCTGCCCGCGCGTCGAAGGTCTCATCAAGCACCGTGATGGCAGCGATGCGGTCGAGCCGGTAGGACCTCCAGTCGTCGCGACTGCGGCTCCAGCCGTCCAGGTAGGCGTAGCCGCCGGTGACCCGCAAACGCATGGGCTCGACGGCGGGCCGGGTCAGCGGGGTGCGCCCGGCGCCCTCGTACGTCAGTTCCACCACATTCGCTGCCGCGATGGCGCTCTGCAGCTGTTGGCGATGTTCCGGGCGCCCGGCGGCGACCGACACCGACACCGCCGGATCCACCTCCCCCACCACCGCACGCAGCTTGGCCAGCGCGCTGGCTGCCGCCACCGATCCTCCGGACGTCTCCACGAGCATGTCGAGCGCCACCAACAGACTGGTGGCTTCCTGCAGCCGCATCCGCATGGGCCTGGCCAGCACGTCCGCGTTGCGGAAAAAGATGTGGCCGGCGTCGCGCACCTCATCGATGTCCACGTCGAAAAGGTCCTGGTGAAATCCGTCGGGGAGCCCACAGAACTGCAGCACCTCGATGTCGCTGACAACCTGATGTGCAGTGATGCCGAAGTCCTCGGCCACCTGCCGCACGGACACACCCTGGTGCTGTTGGAGATAGGGCACGAGCTTGAGCAGGCGGGCCAGCTGTTCCGAGGACTTCATGCTCCCCACCTTTCGGCCACGTCCGTCAACTGCCGCACCACTGCCCGGCGCAGATCCGGGGGTGAAAGACAGATGGCATCAGATCCCAGCTCGCAGATGTCGCCCGCGAGGATGTCCGGGCGCGACGACTCCACTTTCCACGCACTGAATCCTTCCGGCAGTGGACCTTCCCAGGGGGCGGGTTGGCCGGAGCGTCGCAGGTCACCACCGAAACCGTCGCGCAGTGCCACCACAGCGACGGCAGCCTCCCCGTCGCGATCAAACCGCACATGCTCGGAGATCTGGGCGTCCGAGGGCACGCTGTAGGCGTTGGTTTTGCCCACGGCCTCAACCGCTGAGCTGATGCGGCTGAGCTTGAAGTTGCGTGGCGCCTCCCGGACGAGGTCGTGGCCCACCAGGTACCACCGTCCACGTCGCTGCGACAACCGCCACGGTTGCACCCGTCGGGGCTGTCCCTTGTACTCGAAATTGATCTCGCGCCGCGCCAACAGTGCCTCGCGAGCAGCGTCGAAGCCCGGTTCGGCGGGGATTCGGGGTCTCAGCGTGAGGAGCCGCCCGGGGTCAGGATCAGCTCCGGCCGCGCGCAGCGTCTCCAGCGCATCGGTGGTCTGCTGGGCTGCGACGCTGTCCTGCCACACGCTGGCGGCTGCACCCAATACCGCCAGTTCCTCCGGGCTGAAGGAGACGGGCGGGAGTTCGAAGTCCGAGCGCTCAATGCGGTACCCATCCTCTGTCTCGAGGTCCCGATCATTGGAGCCTGTCACGATGGGAACTCCAGCCGTGCGCAAGTCTTCCTTGTCACGCTCGAACATGCGCTCGAAGGCGCCGTCGGACTGGTGGCGGTAGCCCTCGATGGTGGAGCGGATCCGATGCTTGGACACGAACCCGCGCGCACTGAGCATCATGATCAACAGATTGACGAGACGCTCTGATTTGGCTTTGGACACCGCTTGCACTCCCATTCTTCCCCGCGAGAGCAGAGGCTACCGCACGCGACGTGCCGAGCATGGAGAATGGGACCCGTGTCACAACTTGTTGATCGCTACGCCCCCAGCCCCACCTCAGACCTGCATCTGGGAAACCTTCGCACGGCTTTGGCCGGCTGGCTCTTGACCCGTTCCGCGGGCGGTCGGTGGGTCATGCGGATTGAGGATCTGGACACGGCGCGGGTGGCCGCAGCCGGGGAGGCTGCCGCTCGACAGCTGTCAGATCTGGATGCACTGGGGCTGCGCTGGGACGGGGAACCGCTGTGGCAGTCGGCGCGACATCCGGCGTACTCCAACTCGATCAACATGCTGGGTGAACAGACGTATGAGTGCTTCTGCACGCGCCGCGAGATTGCGGAGGCGTCCTCCGCCCCTCACGACGACCATCGCCCCTACCCGGGAATCTGCGCCGCGCTGAACAGCGAGCAGGTGGCCCGGCGCCGACGGGACCGCCCCGGCGCCATCCGGGTCAGGTCCGGGGGCGCCTCCTTCACCGCGACGGACATTCACGCCGGTGAGGTGCACGGGGTGGTGGACGATTTCGTTCTGGTCCGGGGCGACGGGACGCCGGCCTACAACCTTGCCGTGGTGGTGGACGACATGTTCCAGGACGTGACACGCATCACGCGAGGCGCGGACCTCTTGTCATCAGCCCCTCGACAGGCGTGGCTGACCCGACTGCTGGGTGGGACGCCAGCTCAATATGCCCACATTGGACTCGTGACGAACGAAGAGGGATCCCGTCTCGCCAAGCGCGACGGCTCCGTCACGCTGGCAGACCTCCTGACCCAGGGCCGCAGTACTTCCGACGTGCTGGAGTTGCTCACCGAGTCGCTGGGCCTGGGTGCGTGCCGCACGACGGCCGAGGCCCTGGCGGCCATGCCGAGGGCCGGTCTGCCCGGCCAGAAGTTCTGGGCACCAGCCGTCTGGGACGGCGATCAACTCTTGGGTGTTTGATAGGTCTGAGAGGCCTTTGGGTGTTCAACTTCTGCTCGACTACCAACACAACCTGAACACCCAAGCCAGGCACTAGCCCCCGACGACCTACAACCGCTGGTCAAGTAGCGACCGGCGACGAAGGAGCCCGGCGCGTGTCGAGACCCGTCGAGTGTTCCGCTCAGCCTTCCGTGGCGTAGAGCACGTCGATGACGTAGACCAGTGTTTTGCCGGCCTCCAACTCGATCTCGGGCGAGCCGTCCGGGTAGGCGAGCTCGGGTGGCACCACGAGCATGACGCGGGATCCAACCGGCTGCCCCGTCAGGCCCTGCTTCCAGCCCTCGATGAGGTCGGCCAACGGACCCTGCTGAGGGCGCCAGGCATCCTCGACGATCGCGCCGGTGTCCCACTGCCAGCTGCGGTACTTCACCTGGATCGACGATGTGGCTGTGACGGGCGCGCCGGTACCGGTGATGAGCGGCTGCACCACGAGGTCCGTGGGCTTGGTGGCGCCCTCGGGAATGGTGATCTCGGGCGCGTCGCCTGCCATCGTGACGGAGGGCAGACCGGCGGCGGGGGCAACCGCATCACCGGCAGCCT
>CBDTVQ010000044.1:0-10163 GCA_965364045.1 uncultured Tessaracoccus sp.
CGCATGATGGCGGGAGACCGTGATGTCGTCGAGAAAAATGTCCGACGCAGGGTGCCTGCCGATAGAGGTGACGTCCGTGTCGATCAGGAATCGGGATCCCTCACTGCCGCCACTGCGAATGATCAACAATGCGTCCCCGGTGCTCAGCTGTCGTGCAGCATCCAGCTCGGAATCGCTCAGCTCGCCGATCTTGTCATCCGGGATGGCGGACAGGACCGTCGTGGTGTCGCTGACGGATTCGCCCAACGGAGCTCCGCAGGCGCTGCAAAACTTTGAATCAATCCGGTTGTCGCGTCCACAGTGACGGCAGTTCATGGGCTGGGCCCCTCTCGCGTTGGCACATATTCCGAAGTACGCCCCATTGGGATCGGTGATGGTCGGCCTCGGTTGCGAGCCCCACCCTATCGGTGCGGGCCGAGTTCACAACACCTCGGTGCCTCAAATGGGTCGGGCGAATTCGTTCTCGGTCAGGACGACCACGGAGTCGATGTCCACACGGTCCCTCTGCTCGATCCTCACAAGGCCTCCCACCCGCGCTCCCTCGATCTCGCTGACCAGTCCGCCACGGAAGCGAGCACCCGCTTCAAGCGTGGATGGATCACCGATGACGTCCAGGATGATGGGGTCAGCGATCACCTGGTCATTCGCCACAACGCGGCCCTCGGAGTCCAGACCGAGCCATGTGGCAGCGGTCACACGGATCCGGTCATTGATCTCGATCACCTCGGCGCCAGCGTCGCGCAACTCCTCGAGGCCATCGAGAAGAAGCTCAGGACTGACCTTGTCTTCGGGATCCACGATGGTGATCCTGATTCCCGCCCCATGAACGGGCACGGTACCCGCGATGATCTCGAGTTCGTCAAGACGGCGATTGGCCTCGGCCCTCGCTGCGTCGGCACCCTCGGCACCGGATGCCAATTCATCGCGCGTGGTCTGTAGATCCCGGATGTCGGCCTCCAGACGCCCCGTTTCCGCGGTGAGGTTGTCCAGCAGTTGGATGAGTTCTGTGCGTCTCAGGTTGGCGTACGAAGGCTCTGCCGCCTGGGATCGAAGGGTCAGGACAATCAACAGGGCCGTCAACATCAGAATCAGGGCCACTGTCAACTGTCCCCTCCCGGGTCGTAGAAAATCACGCAGAATACTGCGCTCCCCTCCAGGAATACTGCGCTCTCCTCCAGCCTCCTCGGCTGACGGTTCTTGTTCCAGCACTGCATCTTCCAGCTCAGCCTCAGGCACGCCTCGTCTCGGCGCCGCGGACTCCTCTTCCAACTCTTGGAGATCAGGCATGGAGAACGGCCCTACGAATGGCTGCGGTGTTGGTGAAGATTCGGATTCCCAAGACCACGACGACGCCTGTTGAGAGCTGCGAGCCCACACCAATCTGGTCACCCACGAACACGATGAGGCCGGCGATCACGACGTTGGACAGGAAGGACACGGCAAATACCCTGTCCGAGAACACTCCCTCGAGATAGGCACGAGTACCCCCGAGGATGGCATCCATCGCAGCGACGATTGCGATGGGGAGGTATGGCTGCAGCACCGTGGGAAGCGACGGCTCGATGAGCAACCCGATCACGATGCCCAAAATTAGTCCGAGAACGGCCAACATGAGTGCCTCCTTTCGTCCTTCATTTCTTTGCTGTTCTGAGTTGCATGCCGGGATCCGCGGGCAGAGTCAGGTCACCGTCGGCCTCCCGGATGGAGAATCGGATGCCAAAGTTGTCGCTGATGTACTTCCACCAGGCCGCGGCCCCCGTGCGGGCAAACCGGGCGGGCATCGTCGCAGGGTTCCCGATGGCCTCCACCCGATACGGGGGCGACAGGGACACATAGTCCACGGTGATGGCCGAACCCGCTGTCCGGATCGGTGTCAGGGCTGTGACACGGCGCCCGTTGATTGCCACCGCCTCAGCGCCGGCCTGGCGCAGGCCGTTGACGAGCCGTGACACATCACTGTCGAAGACCACCCCTTCGGTACGAGACGAGTCTGTGGCATCGCTGACCTCCACGATGATGCCGGGGCCCATGACGGGAATGGTTCCAACCAGTGGATCCAGGGCATCCTGGGCGGCGGTCAGCGCCGGATCATTGATCTGGACAGCGCCCAAGTTGCGAATCTCCAACTCCAAATCAGCAGCCTCCGCCTCCTGGACCTCCACTTTTCCAGCCGCCTCAGTGATGCGCTCCAACAGGTCCCGACGCTCACCGTCCACCTCATCCGAGGAACGGGTGGTGCTCACAACAGCGATGACGACGAGGGCGGCCAGCAGCGCCAGGGTGGCGCCGAGAATCAACGGTGACGCCTGTTGCCGTGCCCCGGCCACACGATATTCGGGTTCCAATGCGTTCGCCTGCAGATCAGTCAGCAGGCTCATGCTTTGGTCAGGCCTGGACATCGGGTGCCCTGCGTCGTGCTCGGGAGAGGCTGATTGTCTGTTGCAGGTAGAGGCCGCCTGCCCACCAGTAGAGCGCCGCCCCCAGAATGGCCAACGGCCAGCCTATCCATCCGAAGAACTCGGCATCCAGCATGGGGGTGGCGGCCAGCAGAATGAGGGGCAGTGCGAGCAGGAGACACATGGTGGCCGCCTTGCCGACGAAGTTGACCGGCAGCGCCAGGACGCTGCTTCGGCGCAGCGATGGCATCAGGAGCACCAGCATCACATCACGCGCCACGAGGATGGCGAGCAGCCACCAAGGCATGATGCCACGAACTGTGAGGGCAACCATGGCCATCAGGATGTAGAGCCTGTCGGCCACCGGATCCAGCTTGGCGCCGAGAGCGGTGCGCTGTTTCAGCCTGCGAGCCAGGAAGCCGTCGAGCCAGTCCGTGGCGCCAGAGGCGGCCAACAGGATGACGGCCGCGACATCCTGACCGTCCAGGATGAGCCATCCGAACACGCCAACGGCCAGAAGCCGGATGAAGGAAAGGGCGTTGGGCACGGTGATGACACGATCGGTGTCCCACTGGGACGTCGCCTCGACTGTGTTCACGCTGGCCAGCCTAGGCCATCGACTTGTCGCTCCAGCCGTGCCTCACAGGCTCACCGGCGTTCGATTGCCCCCAGGTAGTGCTCACGCACCCGTGGGCCGAGCACATCCCAGCTCCAGTTGTGGGCAGACCTGTGCAGCACACGGGGATCCTCCGACGCACACAACGCCGCCCGGAGCGCCTCCAGCGCCGCGCGAGCGTCGCCTGCGGTGAAAGTGCGACCAGTGCCGGACTCCGCCAGCACGTCCACGAAACCCGGCAGGTCACTGGCCACCACTGAGCATCCTGCTGCCAGAGCTTCGACCAGGATGAGACCAAAACTCTCCCCGAACAGATTGGGTGCCAGCAGGACGTCCACCTGCTGGAGCGCCAAGTTGCGATCCGTATCATCGACGACCCCGAGCAGGCGAACGGATCCGGGATCCACCCTGCCCGGCCCGAGTGCGACGAACTCGGCATCAAGGCCCACTCTCCGGGCCAGTTCTGTCACCTCCCGAAACACTGCGAATCCCTTGCGTGGCTCATCAAGTCGGCCCAGGAAACCGATGCGCGGACGCGCTCCTCCGCGCCAGCCCCGTCGGGCAGGCGGTGGCTCAGGCATGAGGAGACCGTTGCCGATGATCTCGGGTGGCGCTCCCGTGGCGGCATGTGCGGTCTGTTGGGCCGAACGTGACACAGCAATGGAGTAACGGGGAGTGAGTGCCGCTGCCCGGCGACGCAGAACAGCAGCGAGTATCCGGGGAGGTGTGAAGCTCGCATGATGCGTGGCCACGAGATTGTGGGCACTGCGCGCAACGGCGAAGGCGATCCCCGGGGTCAGGGGCTCATGGACGTGAACCACGTCGGCGCCACGAGTGGCCCGCAGTGATTCGGCGCACTGCCGGCGGCGCACGGCCAGTTGAGCAACGGAACCATTGAACGGCAGATTGATGGAGCGTCCCACGAGATGCAGAGCAATACCGTCGCGGACCGACGGCGTCCCGGTTCCGGGTGCGATCACCGTCACCTCGTCGCCCCGCGACACCAACCAGGCGGCCAGCCCGAGCACGTGGGTGGCAACCCCGCCGGGGGCATCGAGAGAGTAGGGGCAGAGCAGGGCCACACGCATTTGCCGTTCACACATCCCTGAAGAAGGGCTGAAGCATGAGCCAGTCAGTGGGCGACTCACGGACGGCCTGCGCGAACTGCGCCACGGCGTCGGCCATCATGGCGGCGGGCGTCGTGATCGGGATGACATCCCCGATCAGGATCTCCACCCGATCGCCGTGGAACCGGGTGGAGGCCACCCGCATGTGACACCCGGTCAATCGCGACAGCAGGGCAGGACCGCCGGGAACGCTCACGGAGCGTCCGGATCCTGGCCAGGATGTTTCGATGCCCCGACCCGAGAGGTCGCGATCACTGAGGAGACACACGGCGTCCCCCCTGCGCACAGACTCCACGAGGCGCCGCATCAGATCAGGTTGGCCCACGGGAAGAATGTCCATGCCCATGCCCGCACGTGCATCACGGAAACGCTCATACAGCCCCCGTGGCAGCTTCTCCGCGACGCTCAGCACCTTGATTCCCACACGTGCGCACCACGCTCCCGCGAAGTCCCAGCTCCCCATGTGGGGAAGGACCATCACGAGGCCCGGGCCGGCGAGTGAGCTTTGAAGTTTGCCGAGGTCGTCGTCGCTGATGATGACACGGCCCAGAATGTCAGAATCGCTCCATCGGGCCAGGGAGAGCGACATGAGGTTGTTGCGAAGCCACGACGAGACCATCGTCCGCCGTTGATTCGCAGAGGGTGGGCGTCCGAGGGCTGTGAATGCGTTGTGCTCCCACTGCCGAAGCCCACCCAGCGGCAGCGCCGCGATCGGCCAGGGCAGAACCGTGCAGATGGCTCGTCTGGCCCAGTGTGGAAGACGAGATCCCATCGTCCACACCATGCTTGTCACCCACGGTTGGATGCGCCGGCCAAGCCTCATCCGCTCAGCAGTCCCAGGCATCAGCCAACTGCTGGCGTGCATCGCCAAGCAACTGGGGCAGAGCCCTTGTCTGGGCAATGACCGGCAGGAAGTTCATGTCCCCACCCCATCGGGGGACGACGTGCTGGTGCAGATGCGCCGCAATGCCGGCTCCCGCCACGGCTCCCTGATTCATGCCCAGATTGAAGCCGGCCGGGTTGCTCACCCTTCGCAGAACGCGCATGGATTGCTGTGTCAGGTCCGCGATCTCCATTGTCTCCTCGACAGTGATGTTTGTGTAGTCCGGAACGTGTCGATTGGGGCAGACCAACAGATGCCCGGGAGAGTACGGAAACAGGTTCATCACCACGAAAGCGTGCTCACCTCGTGCCACGATGAGTCCGTCCTCATCGCTCTTCGTCGGTGCCGTACAGAATGGGCAGTCCCCCTCCGCTGTCGGCTTGCTCTCACCCTGGATGTAGACCATGCGGTGAGGCGTCCACAGACGTTGGAAGGCATCGGGAGCGCCAGCGAGCTCTGCGGGATCCTGCACCTGCACGTCAGGCATCGGCGCTCGGTCCCTCGTTTTCGCGGGACTGGACGAACGACACGATCTGCTCCACCGCCTCCCCGACGGGCACGCCATTGCGTTGCGATCCGTCGCGGTACCTGAAAGAGACGCAGCCAGCATCCCTGTCGTCGCCGCCTGCAATGAGCATGAAGGGAACCTTCTGCTTTTGTGCGTTGCGGATCTTCTTGCCGAAGCGGTCGTCGGAGGTGTCCAGCTCCGTGCGGATCCCCTGTTGACGCAACTTTGCGAGAATCTCTTCGAGGTAACTGTCAAACTCCGAGGCGACGGGGATGCCCAGCACCTGTACGGGTGCCAACCAGGCAGGGAAGGCGCCTGCGTAGTGCTCGGTGAGCACCCCGAAGAAGCGTTCGATGGATCCGAACAGAGCACGGTGGATCATCACGGGGCGCTGGCGGGTGCCGTCGGAGGCCTGGTATTCGAGTTCGAACAGTTCTGGAAGGTTGAAGTCCAGCTGGATCGTGGACATCTGCCAGGTGCGGCCGATGGCGTCCTTCGCCTGCACCGAAATCTTGGGGCCGTAGAACGCTGCGCCGCCCGGATCCTCCACAAGCTCCAGACCGGAAGAGATGCCCACCTCACGAAGCGTGTTGGTGGCCTCCTCCCAGGTGGCGTCGTCTCCGACGAACTTCTCCGGGTTCTTGCTGGAGACCTCGAGGTAGAAGTCGTCTAGGCCGTAGTCCTTGAGTAACTCCAGGACGAACTGCAGCAGTCGCCCCAATTCAAGGCGCATCTGCTCGCGCGTGCAGTAGATGTGGGCATCATCCTGGGTGAAGCCGCGGGCCCTGGTGAGTCCGTGCACCACACCCGACTTCTCATTGCGGTACACCGTCCCGAACTCGAACAGCCGCAGGGGCAGTTCGCGGTAGGAGCGCCCCCGTGACGCAAAGATGAGGTTGTGCATGGGGCAGTTCATGGGCTTCATGTAGTAGTCCGCGCCCTGCTTGGTCATGTGACCGTCGGCGTCGTACTCGGCGTCCATGTGCATGGGCGGGTACATGCCGTCGGCATACCACTCGAGGTGACCGGAGGTTTCGTACAGCTTCGACTTCGTGATGTGCGGGGTGGTGACGAACGAGTAGTTCTCCGCGATGTGGCGACGGCGCGAGTACTCCTCCATCTCCATGCGGATCGTGGCGCCCTTGGGATGGAACACGGCCAGGCCGGAGCCGATCTCGTCCGGGAAGCTGAAGAGATCGAGTTCGGCACCCAGCTTGCGGTGGTCGCGCTTGGCTGCCTCCGCCATGCGCGTCTGGTACGCCTTCAGATCATCCCGCGTGGCCCAGGCCGTGCCGTAGACACGCTGCAGGGTGGCGTTGCGCTGGTCGCCACGCCAGTAGGCGGCCGAGACCTTTGTCAGAGCCACTGCCTGGATGTAGCCGGTGTGGGGGACGTGAGGCCCGCGGCACAGGTCCGTCCAGGCGACGCTGCCGTCGCGCCTGACGTTGTCATACATCGTGAGTTGGCCTGCACCCACCTCCACGGATGAGCCGTCGTCGTCGGAGGCGTTGCCCTTGAGAGCCACCAGTTCCAGCTTGAACGGTTCTTCGGCAAGCTCCACGCGGGCGTCGCCGTCGGTGATGTCGCGGCGCACGAACTTCTGCTTCTCCCGGACGATCTGGCCCATTTGCTTCTCGATTGCCGCCAGATCCTCAGGGGTGAGCGGATCGGTCTGGAAGTCGTAGTAGAAACCGTCGACGATGGGCGGGCCGATACCCAGCTTCGCTGTCGGCACCAGGTGCTGCAGCGCTTGGGCCGTCACGTGGCCTGCGGAGTGGCGCACGATGGCCAAGCCGTCAGGCTCGCTGTTGAGCACTGGCTCAATGACGTCGCCGTCGGAGAGTTTCACAGCCAGGTCGAGGAGCTCGCCAGCGCGGCGCATCGCGACGACTCTACGGTCCGTGCCGAAGAGGTCCAGCCCCGTTGTGGTGTCGGCGAGATCGACTTTGTCGGATCCTTCTGGCCGGGTGATGGTGATGACGCCACTCACTGGGAGTTCCTCTCGGGGCAGGTATCTGAATCGTGCCGCCGCACCCCGTTGTGTGACAGGCATTGCGTGCGACAGGCACCTTCAGCATTGTGCCCTACACGGGCCGAGAGCTCTATCCCGAGTTCGCGCACTGCACCACTGCGATCAACCCTGGGCCGGGTCCCCACCGGCAACAAGGCTGCCGAACTCCGGGTTCTTGTCGATGTGACTCGCGATGTAGGGACACGTGGGCTTCGCCATCAAGGCTGCCTGTGAAATGTCCCGGAGTGCGAAATCTGCCAGCATCGCAGCGTATCCGTGGCCGCCGTGATCCGGGTCCACCTCGGTGTGCAGGAGATCGATCACCTCACCGTCGCGGTGGTAGTCGATGAACCCGATCCGGGCGCGGTCGAGGGTCAACTCGTAGCGATTCTCTTCCTCGTTCTTCACCAGTTTGGTCTCTGACATGTCCGCAAGACTACTGATGGGTGCGCCCAACTCATCGGAACGACAGGGACCGCTGCGCACCGTAAATCCCGTCATTGGAGAATTAGTGACCAACGGACCATATTCGAAGGCAGGATGGCCCCATGAGCATTTTCGACGACATGGCACAGACCTGGGACGACAAGCCAGACAGGGTTGAGCGCACCAGGGTGGTGGCTGCCCGGCTGCGTGAGGTCCTCGACTTTGACGGCGTCGAAGCCGGACTCGAGTACGGCTGCGGCACGGGCCAACTCAGCTTCGCCTTGGCGGACCTGCTCCCCCACTGCCTGCTGGTCGACACTTCGGTGGAAATGCTGAAGGCATCAGAGCGCGGGATTGCCGAGCGGGCACTTCAGTGGGACACCGAACGACGCAACTTTGCCACGCACTCGCTGGATCACCCAGAGGGCATCGCGGACGTCCTATTCTGTCTCCAGGTGCTCCACCATGTCGACGATCTCGAGACGACGATCGGCAACATGGCGAAGGCTCTGCGACCCGGCGGACAGATTGCACTCATGGACCTTCCCAAGGGGTCCTCCGGCTTCCACCACGGCACCGACCACGATCCGGCGGACAACCCGCATCTCGACGGCTTGGACCGAGGTGAGCTGGCTGAGCTGCTGACAGGCGCTGGGTTCACCGATGTCACATGGCACGACGACATCCAGTTGCACCGGGAGGGCGATGACGGAGGCGGGACCTACAGCCTGTTCCTCGTCACCGCGCGCATCTGAGGATCACGCGCGACTGATGGGAGCGAACGTCGCTTTCGTCATCGCGGCAAGATCATGGGGCGACAGTTCCACGTCGAGTCCCCGTCTGCCAGCGGAAATCAGCACCGTCGCCTGGAGCAGCATGGACTGATCCAGGACAGTTGGCAGCATTCGCTTCTGCCCGATGGGGCTGATGCCACCCACGACCATGCCGGAGCTGCGCTCTGCGACGGCCGGCTCTGCCATGACGAGCTTCTTCACGCCCAACGCAGAGGCCATTGCCTTCAGATCCAACGAGCGGGTCACTGGAACAAGCCCAACAGCCAGTGAGTCGCCAGTGTTCACAAGAAGCGTTTTGAACACGCGGTGGGCATCGACGCGCAGTGCCACAGCTGCTTCGAGACCGAAGGAGGAGGTACGCGGATCATGTTCGTAGGAGTGCAGGGTGTGAGTGATCCCAGCCGCCGCGAGGACTGTTGTTGCAGGGGTCGCTCCCCCTTGGTCCTTGGGCATCCCACCAAACTACTTCGTAAGCTGCTGGCTCTTGCCTAGTCTTGGTCACATGACGAACATGTGACATGGACGAGGAACTCCATGGCGACGCCCACACGGTGCCGGGCCACCCTCTGCCTTGTCATACGACGGCCCCGAAGACCTTCCCCTCTTCCAGAACCTGAGGCAGGCTCTGCGCTCGGATGAAGCGCTGGATCTCCTGGCCATCGTCAGCAGTCTCGTCGAAGCATCAGCGGACTGGATCGTGCCCGCATCGAAGCCGACACGTGGGTCATTGACACAAGTGCTCAATGATTGCGACGACTACCTCATGGGAGTCACCCTGGCCTCCGGCTGTGCAGCAGATGCTGGACGCCTGTGACGCATGTGCAGACGAGTTTGCTGGACGTGGAGCACCGCACGGCGATGCGACGATTCCTCAGCCGCGCTGCCGTGGCGGATCCGGCTGTATTCCGTCGCAAGGCCTCCCCTCCGCGCGGGGCGGCCGCCGTCGCGTGGGTGATCTGCAGGCAAACGACACAGTCGGCATGTACTGGACAGGACTCAGCGTTCAGGACCTTTTGCTGTGGTTTGGTGTCACGGGAAGCGCCTCCGGACGGCGTTGATCCGAATCGCCGGTTTGGGACCATGAATCTGGGTACGCCAGACCCACTGATCGCGGCTCGTCGCGCTGCAATTGTCAAGGAGAGGAACTACTGGATGGGACAGTAATCCTTTGCAAGGAGCCGCCTTTCCGGTTCATGGGGCACCCCATCGAATCCGGACTTGTGCCAAAGGATGTCTGGAGGATCCAGAGCCACAGGGATTCATCGGCCATGCCCCAGGCGTCGATCGTCCCTCCGCGTACACGGATGGCACCAAAAAGGACGGTCCCGAGGGACCGTCCGATTCTGCTGGTGGGCGATACTGGGTTTGAACCAGTGACCTCTTCCGTGTCAGGGAAGCGCGC
>CBDTVQ010000045.1:0-10126 GCA_965364045.1 uncultured Tessaracoccus sp.
GGTCGGTGAAGTCAGTGGGTGGGGAGTGGGTCAGAGCGGACGGGCCGCGGTGATCTTCACATGGATGGTCTTGCCGTTGGGTGCCTCGTAGGACACGTCGTCACCCACCCTCTTGCCGGTGACGGCGGCGCCCAGAGGTGACTGCGGGGAGACGGCCTGTTCAATGGATTCGTCGGTGCCGAGAATCTCTCGGCTGCCAAGCAGGAAGGTTTCGGTGTCGTCGAGATCTCCGTTGAAGGCCACGGTGACCACCTTGCCGGGAGTCGCCTCGTCCTCGGCGCCCTCGGCCTCCCCGAGGTGAGCCGTCCTCAGGAGGTGCTCCAACTGGAGGATGCGAGCCTCCATCTGACCCTGCTCCTCCTTGGCGGCGTGGTACCCGCCGTTCTCGCTGAGGTCGCCCTCATCGCGGGCAGCAGCGATTCTTGCCGTCACTTCTGGGCGGCCAGCGTTCTTGAGGTTGTTCAGTTCGGCTTCGAGGTTGTCGAAGGCGTCCTGGGTCAGCCACACAACATCGAGGGTGTTCTCAGACATTGCGCCACCCTATCCGGTGAGCGTGCACCTTTCCACTGAAACCGACGTGGCCTCCTTGAGTGTCTTCATGGTGAGTTCCACACGGGTGAGTTCTTCGGCGCCTGGCGGGATGTCCACCTCGAGTTCCCCCACACGTTCGTAGCTGACCGCCTGGGCGAACATCGAACACGTGGCGGCCTGCGAAGGATCGGACCGCTGGACCACGATGGCCACCGCGATCTCGTGGGGTGACGTCACATCGAACTGTCTCACCATGGCCACCACCGGCGGGTCTGCCCGCTGCAGGCCGGCAAGGATGACGATCCCGATTGCCGCCACCACAGCGACGCTGGCAATCACGGTCACGAGCACGTCAAGGGGTCCGCGTTTGGGGTAGCGGGCGGCGATCCGGGCCCTGTCCTCATCGCTCATGGGTCTGCTCACGTCACCCATTGTGCCGCGTCCCCATTCTTCTCGCCTTTCGGGCAGTGTTTGGAGCCTCCGGCGACGGCGCGACACAATGGCGCGCATGACCTCCACCGGCGGCTCCGGGCTGCGGCTTCTCCATGTACACGCACATCCCGATGACGAATCCAGCAAGGGCGCGGCCACCACGGCCAAGTACGTGGCCGAGGGCGTGCAAGTGATGGTGGCCACCTGTACCGGGGGTGAGCGTGGTTCAGTCCTGAATCCGAAACTGGCCCACGACGAGAACGTGTTGCGCAACATCACAGAGATCCGTCGTGCGGAGATGGCTGCGGCACGCGAGATCCTGGGCGTGGAGCAGCGGTGGCTCGGCTTTGTGGACTCCGGTTTCCCCGAGGGGGATCCGCTGCCACCGTTGCCGGAGGGCTGTTTTGCACTGGAGGCTCCCGCCGTGGCGGCCGGGCCTCTGGTGCAAATCATGAGGGAGTTCAAGCCCCACGTGGTGACCACCTATGACGAGATCGGTGGCTACCCCCACCCGGACCACGTCCAGTGCCACAACGTCACCATGGAGGCGTTCTCGGCGGCGGCGGATCCCGGACAGTGGCCGGAGTTCGGGCCCGCCTGGCAGGCAGCCAAGTTGTATTACCACATGAGTTTTCACCGTCGACGCTACGCAGCGTTGGAGGAGGCGATGCACCAGCACGGCATCCCCTCGAAGCAGCCGGTGCCCATCCGTGATGATGATCCGTATTCCGATGGGCGCCTGACCACCTTCATCAACTGCTCGGACTTTTTTGACGTGCGCAACGCGGCTCTCACCGCGCACGCCACGCAGGTGGACCCCGATGGGCCATGGTTCGCCGTGCCGCTCAACATCCAGCAGGCAGGCTGGCCAACGGAGGATTACCAACTCAAAATCTCGAAGGTTCCCACGATCATTCCCGAGGACGACCTCTTCGCGGGGCTGCGTGAGCCGTTGGTTTCCGATTACGTCATCTGAGCAGAACTAGACCACGCGGGAAGTGCGGCGGTTCCGTCCGTACTGCAGCCAGGCGGCCAACCCTCCACCGACGGCGCCGCCCAGATGGCCCTGCCAGGACACACCCGAGGCGGTGGGGAGCACGCCCACCAGGATGCCCCCGTAGACGAGGAGAACAACCACGGCCAGGGCGATCTGTCCGGGCCGTCGGGTGAAGAATCCACGGATCAGCAGGTAGGTCAGGTATCCGAAGACGAGTCCCGACACGCCGGCCGTGATGGAGCCGGCGGGGGCCGTGAGCCACACGGTCACACCGGAGACGATGACGGAGCTGAGCGTTGTGAGGAGCCAGCGGGCAAACCCCGCGATGTAGGTCAGCACTCCAAGAACGAGGAAAGGTCCCGAGTTTGCGATCAGGTGATTCCAGCCAAAATGCAGCCAGGGGGCCAGCATGATGTGACCTGCGGTTTCAGGGTCCCTGGGGACGATGCCAAACTGGTCGAGGCTGTGGCCGGTGCCCTGGTCCACGATCTCCAGCACCCACATCAGCACCAGCAGGCCACCCACCACGGCGAGCCCCCGGAGCAGGGGACTGGTTCGGGTGGCGGGCGCTTCCTGGGTCATGCCTCCAGTGTGACACCCGTGCGCAAGCGCGGCGGCAGGACAGCGGCCCGTATTGGGTAGCCTTGCGGCCATGTCCAACCGCCTTGCCTCCTCTGCCAGTGACTACCTCCTGCAGCACGCTCACCAACAGGTGGACTGGTGGGAATGGAGCGAGGACGCCCTCGCACATGCCGCCGACGCCGACAAGCCGATCATGCTGTCAGTGGGCTACGCCTCCTGCCACTGGTGCCACGTCATGAGTCACGAGTCCTTCGATGATGCCGACATCGCCGCCCTGATCAATCAGCACTTCGTCCCCATCAAGGTGGACCGCCAGCAGCATCCCGACGTCGACGCGCTCTACATGGCGGCG
The DNA here is from genome assembly GCA_965364045.1 of uncultured Tessaracoccus sp. Classification (GTDB taxonomy): domain Bacteria; phylum Actinomycetota; class Actinomycetes; order Propionibacteriales; family Propionibacteriaceae; genus Arachnia. Next base: position 2,895 of record CBDTVQ010000045.1, read on the forward strand.
ACACAGGCGATGAATCGTGGATCCGGTGGTTGGCCCATGACGGCATTCCTGACGCCGTCGGGAGCGCCCTTCTTCACAGGGACCTACTTTCCACCGGCACCCCGCGAGGGCATGCCGTCATTTCGACAGGTATTGGAGGCGATGGCGCAGGCATGGACGGAACGCCGGGATGACCTGACCGAGTCCGCCGCACACGTCGTCGCGCACCTCACCCAGGCCTCCGAGCCCGATGTTGTTGATCAGGCTCCTGATCTGCGCGCGGCGCTCGATGCGATCGAGGCGGACTTCGACATGATCCACGGCGGCTTCGGGCGATCGCCCAAGTTCCCCCCGGCCACCGTGCTGGACGCCCTGCTCGTCAAGGGTGAGCCCCGGGCGCTGGAGATGGCGCAGCGCACGCTGGAGGCCATGGCACGTGGCGGGATCTGCGATCAGGTGGGTGGCGGCTTCCACCGGTACAGCGTTGACGCCGGTTGGGTGGTTCCGCACTTCGAGAAGATGCTCTATGACAACGCGTTGTTGTTGGGGTCCTATGTGTGGGGCTGGCGACGGACAGCAGACCACGACGCTGGACTCCGGTCCGTGCTGGAGAGGACCGCTTACCGCACCGTGGGGTGGCTGGAGCGAGAGATGCGCACCGAGGACGGGGCCTTTGTCTCCGCGCTCGATGCAGATTCCTGTGACATCCGCGGCGCAGTCTTTGAGGGCATCTTCTACGCCTGGAATGAGGAACTGCTGCACGACACCCTGGGTGTCGACGACGGCGACTGGGCCGCCGAGGTCTTTCATGTGACCGCCGGTGGCACGTTCGAGGATGGGCTGTCGGTGCTGCAGTTGAGGGGCCGACCTGATTTTGAGCGGCTCGATGATGTGTGTGCACGGCTCCTGCAGGCACGGGAGGCGCGGTTCCGGCCGGCCACCGACCGCATGGTGGTGGCGGCCTGGAACGGACTCGCGATCTCCTCGCTGACGGCGGGCGCCCTGGTCTTCAACGAACCGGGATGGCTCGACCTGGCACTGGGTGCGGGCCGCTACCTCGTGGAGACCCACATCGTTGACGGAGATCTGCGCCGCAGCTCGCTGGAAGGCGTGGTGGGCGAATCCGTGGGTGCAGCCGAGGACTTCGGTGCTGTTGCCGAGTCCTTCGTCGCACTGGCCGGGGCAACGGGGGATGCGTCGTGGCTGCGTCACGCCGAGGCGCTGGTTGACCGCGCCGTCGAGCTGTTCGGCCACGGGGATGGTGGGTTCTTCGACGCGGCGGACACCGGACTCTTCGATCGACCACGTTCCCTGACGGACCACATCACGCCCAGCGGCACCTCCGCCCTGATTGCAGCCCTGCGCGCCGTCTCTCTGATGGCGGAGCGGACCGATCTCTTGGGACGGGCCGACGCCGCTGCCCGCACCACGTGGGGTGCGGTGGAGACATCGCCGCGCTTCGCAGGCGCAGCTCTGACCGATCTCCTCATCAGTGACGAGGCGAGGCGTGGTTTGAAGCCGGCAACAGTGGTCGTGACAACGGCGGATCCCTTCGACGAGCTCGTCCGGGCTTCCTGGCGTCTGGCACCGGCGGGCTCGGTGGTGCTGGCCGCGAAGCCGGACGCAGAGGGCTTCGGCACCTTGTTGGAGGGCCGTGGAGAGCGGGCCGCCTACGTCTGCCGAGGCACGGTCTGCTTCGATCCGGTCACGGACTACAACGCACTGAAGCCCCCGCTCTGGAGCCGTGTCTGAGACGAGCAGCTGGCGGGAACGCCAACCGAATTGCGGGTCACCAACCTGAAATGAGTTTGCCAGTGACACATCACAGGCCCGCAGAATTCGGGCTGGCGTTCCTGAGTCAGCGTTGGCGGATGGTCAGATCGTGGCGCGCTCGCGTCGAAGGATGAAGGTGGACCGGCGGGAGCCGTCGGCGGCCAGCGTCGACATATTCACCTGGTTGCGGGCCTGCTCAATCACTGGAGTGTCCGGGTCCAGAACGCGGAGGTACTGCTCATGTTCGGCCAGCGCAGCAACGGCTGCCTCGACGTCCTCATCAGTCACGTCCACGAAGATTTCGCCACTCGGTGCGGTTTCGAACAGCCATAGATCGTCGTGGGCCTTCATTGTCTCGTTGACAGCTTGGCCGAACATGATGTGATCGGACTGGTTGGGGACCCCGGGGGCGTACTGCTCCCCAGTGAAGATGGTGATCACCACCTCTGGCTGATGTCGTTCCAGGGCATGGTCGATGGCCGCGCGCATCGACGCGTCGTTGGTCAGTTTTCCGTCCGGAAAATGAAGGAAGTCCACGGTGTGGACGCCAACCACGGCGGCGGAGCGCAGTTGTTCCGCCTCGCGGATCGGTCCACACTCCTCGGGCTCCATGCCGGCGATGCCCGCCTCGCCGCTGGTCGCCATGACATAAATGACCGCTTTGCCCTCCCTCGTCCAGCGATTGACGGCGGCCGACATGCCGTACTCTGCGTCATCGGGATGGGGAACCAACACCAGCGCAGTGCGCCAGTCCGTGGGGAATGGGGTAGCCATGCTCCCCAGTTTACGCGGCCGCGGTGGCGAAGACGGCGAGCGTGAATTGCTCTGAGGACTGTGTTGAGCCTGAACCGGGCGCAGTCACAAGAACGTGGTCAGATCGGTCCGAAACCCTGTTCGATTTGCTTTCGGAGGGGTATTATTGCCTCTGACAGCACCTGCTGCCATCGGAATTGATGGAGGCAAACATGGTCGGGTTCATCGCACGAGGGCGCATCGCCTGGATACTCGCCGCAGTCCTCGGGGCAATCCTTCTCATCATCGGAATTGTGATCAGCGACACGTTCTTTGTCGTCGCCGGTATCGCGTTTCTGGTGTTCGGGATCATCTTCCTCGTAATGTCGATCCTGACGCACGGCAGATCCGACTGACGAGCCGAACGACGACGCGACACACGTGGTGGTCATGACGGTGACAGGCGGCCTTCGTCGCCCACTCTTCGTGTTCGCCATCGTCGCGATCGTGCTCGCGGTCCTGGCGGAACTCGGCATGTCGCTGCTGCTGTCGGCGAGCGACGGAACCACGGTGTCGTCACAGACCGCCGCTGGTCTGGGCGTTGATCCCACCCTGTTCTCGAGCGCCGCACTCGCCGAGTCCTCGCCTCCGGGAGTTGGTATCGCGACGCTCGCGTTCCTCGACGGATTGCTCGTCTTCACGATCGTCATGCTCGGTGTGAGTCTGGCAATCTCTGATCGCGTCTACGGCCGCATTCAGGGTGTGACAACCCTCATCGTGACGTTTTTGTGGGTGCTCGCAGCATTCGTCGCCATCTTCGTCGGGATCGCGAAGCTGTTGCTCATGATTGGCTTGTTCGTTGCGCTGCCGTTCGGCACGATTGCCTATCTGGCGATCTGGGGTGGGTTCCCGGTCTCCAAGGCCGCCGCAATTCTTGGGCTCATCCTCTTCTTCAAGATCGTTTTCGCCGTCCTCCTCGTGGTTGCCCAACCCCGATTCCTCAAGGTCAAGGGACTCGTCCTGCTCGTGCTCGTGTCATTTGTGGCGCAACTCGTGCTCGTCTTCATCCACGGCTTCCTGCCGCGCCCCGTCGTTGCGATCGGCGATCAGTTCTGGGCGATCATCGTGACCGTGATCGCCCTGATCTGGGCTCTCGTGATGCTCATCGGGTCGATCCCCGCGATCGTAAAAGCCATCCGGGTCTCGCGTTCGCTGATGGAGTAGCGGCCAACTGGAGCATCGATAACGGAGCGACTGCACTGCGCGCCCCGCGGTCCCTATTCATTCGTCGCAGCAGTGGGCGCAGAACCCTGATTCACCTGGATACTCAAGGCCCTGGGGAGCCAGTATTCTGTTTCGGCCGGCGGTTGATCCCGTCCGATGAAACATCGCTGGCTCGCCCCTCTCGCGACCATTAGCGCGCGCCCGGCGTCCGCCTCGCTGGACAGAGTCGCGAGCAGTTGACTGCCCGCGGTCAACCTCCACGTGGGTCCAGAGGGAACGATCTGGAGGGCGTCGGGGTCGTGACTGATGCAGTCGGGGGCGGCGACCGAGGGGGCTCTCAAGACACTGCCTCCGTTCCAGTAGGTCATTTCGGGCTGTGGTCGCCCAACGAAGCACTGGACGCTGTAGAACTCCGCGACGGCCAGGGCAGCAGTGGCGTCCGCCTGGTTGTCCAGCAGGAGCATCCTGCTGCCACCATCTCTCAGCAACCAACCGTTCGCACCCTCATCCGCGATCGCCAGCCCGTCCTTGTTGTACGGCAGGCAGTCTTCGGAGCTGACGGGGATGGAACGGAACGTTGCCTGGAGCACGACGTCAGTAGTGGCCGAAAGTGTGCAGTCGCTCGACGTCGGGCAGTCTGCGCCCCACCCGTCAAAAACGAAGGCGAACGATGCCGATTGGGTGGGTGAGAACGCGGTCCCGGACGGCACATCGACCGTGCAGTCGCTGGAGCATTGGGTCCCTGCCAACCCGACGGTGCCCTCACCCGTGATGTTGACGGTGACGCTGACTGTCGCGATGGACGGCGCCGAGGTGGCAGGGGATGGCGTCGGGGTCGGGATTGGTTCGGACCGGGTCACGAAGTACACGACCCCCGCGATTGCGGCCGCGACGAGAATGGCACCCGCGAGAATGACGATCCACCACGGGAACTTCTTGACCGGTTCCTCCTTCGCAGCGACGGTCAGGGTGACGGTCTGCGCCTGGTCTGCATACTCCTCCGGAGCGCGATCGGCCGAGTAACCGATGAGGCGCACCGGATAAGCCCCCGGGTTGGACTGCGACACGTCAAATGACACCGTGTACTGCTCCGTCGCACCCACCGCTACCGTTCTCAGCGGCCTGTCGACATTCGCAATCGGTGCGACCGACGGGGCCTCCGTGTCTGTTGCGCCCGCGTCTCCAGACGCCACGGGAAACGCCCCGAGCACGATTCTCTGGCTCGCCGTCGAGGCGTTCGTCACAGACACCGTGAGGGATCCCTTTCCTTCCACGAGAGAAACCTCAGGTGAACTCAAAGTCATCGTGATGTCATTCATGGCGTTACTCCCTGTTCCTTTGTCATTGCCCAATATCTGCCGAGCAGGTGGAGACACCGAAGCCCAAACACGCGAGCCCCAGTTCACCGCCGGAGGTGCCGAAGGTGAGGCGAGTCTCGTCACCCTCGTCGATGGTTTGCGACACAGAGGTGCCCTCGACGACGACCGTGAGTCGCATGGGACCATCCAGTGCCACGATCGTCGCCTTCTTCACCACGTCGCCGAATGCGAAGCCGCCGCCAAAGCCGGCCACCTCAAGCACACACGACCCGGCCACATCTATGAGGGCCGCAGACACCACGCAGCCGCCATCAACGAGTTGGAGGTCATCGGCGCCGAGCGACGACGAGCCACCCAAGTCACTCAAGAAGTCGGTCCAGCCAGCACCGGTATCGTTCCCACGACCGCCGAACCCAGCGGCGACCACGAAGGCGACGACGAGAACAAGCGCGAGGACACCCGCTACCACAACCGGCTTCCGGTTCTCGCTCATGCGACCGCCTCGCCATCGTGAGAGGCCGGTGCAATGGTTTCTGTGGGCTCGATGGTTTCTCCCGATTCGACCGTGACAGTCATCTCCGGAGGTGCGACTTCGGCCGACGGTTCGGCGAGTTGTACGTCGTGGGTCAAGTGCGCTGGCTTGATCCCTGCAACGATGCGACGCACCATATCAATTTGGCTCTCCGCCTCGTGCGGGGCGACGACGATCAACCTGTAGTCGTCCGGAGCGCTCCGAATCGCCCATCCGTCGATTCCTGTCGCGATGCGGAGAAATGTCGCGATGCCCGCCGCAGTTCCGCGACGCGCAGACAGTTCGGCGGAGATCGCGATGAGGTCGCGTTGCCGATGCAACGGAATACCGTCACCGGGCGGCGCCGATGCATCCGTGCCGGCGAGAGTGAGCCAGTCCAGGTCCACCCACGTCGACAGGTAGGGAACGAGTGCCGGCGGTGCGCGGAACGGGTCGATCACCAGGTCAACACTGTCGAGTAGATCGCGGATCGGGCGCTGCATGTCATCGGCCGCGACGAGCAGCGCCGCGAGCGCTGGACTCGTGCGCGTGGCCACCTGGAACACCTCGGGCAGCACGTCGAAGAGCGGTCCGTCAGCCATGGGCACGCACCACCTTGATCCTGTGCTCACCGGAACAGAACAACCACGTCTCAGGCAGTGTCACGACGTCGTTGACGATGCGAGCGCTGCACGTTGACCACGTGACGGACTCGTCCCCTGACCGATACACACCACGCGGTCCGGACGCGATGACCAGCGGCCTACCATCCGGCCTGGTCTCGCCAGAGACCGCACGCACCGGTTCAAACCTGGCGCGATCGCGTAACGGCAACCCACAATTGACGTCGCGTTGATCCCACCGCGCTTCCGGACCGAGGGCCAACCGCACCACTCCCGAACTCTGGGTCGCGGCGAACAGGGCATCCCCGACGACCTGCAGGCCCCAGCATGTGCCGCCGCTCCACCCGGCGCCCATCGGTTCCCACCACGATTCAAGCTGATCGAGGTCAGTGCGGGCGAGTTCGTTGAGACGCAATCGCATGCACCCAGTGCCGGTGCCCTCCGGCGCACCACTACCAAACCAGATCACGGTGCTCGGGCCGTCGTACTGCACCATCATGCATCGCACATCATCTCCGGGGCCCCTGATCGCGCTGAAGGATTCGGGCGCGCCCGAATCGGCAGAAAGCCAGATTCCCGAGGAGGCCTCACCGGACACCACCACACCGACGCGGCCACGAACGTCGATGAGCGATTCAATCGCGCTGAATCCGCGATCGGGCATCGTCGGGTCGACGATGTTCTGCACAGGTACGGCCCCGTCGCCGAGGGCGAGTTCGTATACGCCCCGTTCGCCCGCCAACAGAAGCACCGGATGCCCGCCCCGGTCGATCCAACATGCATCCGCGAGCGCAAACCCCAGCTGCGCCACTTGCCGCCAGGTCTCGCCGAGGTCGACGCTCACGTGCACTCGAGAACCACCCTCGATGGCTGTGATCACCGCCAACATGCCGGGATGCTGAACACCGGGATCCCGCCCAGCGGATACTCCGGGGTAGGGCGAAACCGCACGGATCTGCTCATCCGGGAACGCCGCGCAGGCTTCCCATCCATCGCCGGAATTTGTCGATCGGAAGAGGGTGTCGCGTTGACCAACAAACCAGGTGTGCGGCTGCCCACCAGCCGCAACCA
>CBDTVQ010000046.1:0-9926 GCA_965364045.1 uncultured Tessaracoccus sp.
AGGGCAGGGCGCTGAGCTCCTGTGTCCAGGCGTTGTTGGAGGCTCTCCACCCTCCCCAGACCAGCGCCACGAGGGCGAACGCGAGCACGATCACTTGCACCACGATCGCGATCACCTTCTCAACGCCCGCCGGGAACTTGCGGACGATGAATTCCACCGCCACGTGTCCACGCTCGCCGAAGACGAACGCAGAGGCGAACAGGCCGAGCCAGACGAAGGTGAGGCGTGCGCCCTCATCGGTCCAGGTGGCGGGGTTCTGCAGCACCTGTCGGCTGAAGATCTGCCACACGACGATGACGACGAGAAACGCGAAGAGCACCACTGTGATCCAGTACAGGACCCGATCAAGAATTTTCTTGGCTGCTTCCATGGTTCAGCTCCTTTCCCTCGATGGCTCGGCCCGGTCAATCACTTGGCGGCGTCGCGCGCTGCGTCGTAGAGAGCCTGCTGTGTGTCGGAGGTGATGAACTCGTCTGCCAGCGCGGCCAGGGCCTCGCTGAAGGCTTCGTCGTCAACATCGGTGAAGGTGGCACCACCGGCCGTTGCTCCCTCAATGGCTTCCTGAGTTGCCTGGGCCCAGAGCTCGGTGTGCTCTTCCCATGCCTGCTTCCAGCCCTCGTCGAAGACTGCGCGATCTTCCTCGGACATACCCGCCAGCACGTCGGAGTTGATGATCAGGTAATCCAGCCCCACGAGGTGCTTGGTGGAGGACCAGAACGGGGCAACCTCGTAGTGCTTCTGCGTGAAGTAGGAGACCTCGTTGTTCTCGGCCGCATCAACGACGCCGGACTGCAGGCCGGTGTAAAGCTCGCCGTAAGCCATGGGCGTGGCGGAAGCTCCGAGTGCCTCGGCCATCGCGATGTTCAGCGTGGACTCCTGAACGCGGAGCTTCTTGCCGCTGAGGTCGGCTGGGGTCTTCACTGGTCCGAAGGAGGTGTAGACGCTGCGGGAACCCTGTGTGAAGCCTCCCAGCACTGTGAGGCTCTGGTCGGCCTCGAGAGAGGCGTAGAGATCCTTGGGGATGTCCGAGTTGTTGATGACCTCCATCTGGTGATCCACGCCGTCGAACACCTTGGGAAGGTTGAAGACGGTGAAATCAGGATTGAGGTTCTCCAGTTGCGGGCCCGAGACGATGGCCATGTCGACGCTGCCGTCGGAGACCAACTGCAGGGCTTCAGCCTGGGCGCCGAGCGTCTCGTTGGGGAAGACGTCGATGCCCCATCCGTCCGTGTTCTCCGCCAGGTAGTCGTTGAAGTGGTCCAACGCGATGTAGGAGGGGTGCTCTTCCGTCTGGTTGAGTGCCAGGCGCATGACCTTGCCTGCACCGCCGCCGTCGCCACCCGTGCCGGAGTCCGTGCCACCGGGCTCATCGCTGCCGCCGCAGCCCGCAAGCAACAGGGCCGTTGCTGCGAGTCCCGCGATGACCATTGATGTCTTCTTGTTGCTCATAACCTTCGTTTCCATCCTTCGTGTGAGCCCTGCAGTGGCGCAGAGCTGTGTGTAATGCCCGGATCATCCCAACCTGCTGGACGATCTGTCGAGGGCCACCCACAGACGACACTCAAGAACCACGAAGTGGTGCTCATCGATCGGTTGTTTGTCCTGCAGCCGCGTCTGCGACGATGCGACTGGCTGGACCGGATGTTCCTCTTAAGCCTGATTCAGCCAGACCCACGCGGTGGGGGCGTAGCAGTTGCCACCAGTTGCCGCTCAGTCGGACGGCAATGCCGCGATCTGGGCAGCGAGGTGCCCGGCGCCGTAGCCGTTGTCGATGTTGACCACCGCGACACCGGGTGCGCATGCGTTGAGCATCGACAGGAGCGGCGCAAGCCCCCCGAAAGCTGCTCCGTAGCCGACGGATGTCGGGACGGCGACCACGGGCACGGAAACCAGACCCGCGACGACGCTTGCCAGCGCTCCATCCATGCCCGCCGCGACGATGATCACCCGGCTGCGTCGCAACAGATCCAGTTGCGCAAGGACGCGGTGCAGGCCCGCCACCCCGATGTCGATGACAAGTTCCGTCGAGCGGCCGAGGTGGCTGGCGGTCAGCTGCGCCTCAAGTGCGACGGCCAGGTCGGAGGTGCCGGCGCTGATCACTGTGACCAGTCCCCCGCTCGGTGTCGGCGGGTCCGCCGGCCAGGCGATCAGGGCAGCGTCGATGTGGTGCCGCGCATCGGGTAGCTCCGCCAGAATGCCGTCGACCTGCTCTGGGCGGACACGGGTGAACAGCGTTGGCGTGCCCACCGAGGCGACGTGCGCTGCGATGGAGGACACCTGCTCCACGGACTTCGGCTCACACAGAATCGCCTCGGGGTAGCCGCGACGCCCGGCCCGGTCATCATCCAGCAGGAACTGGCTGATCTCAGGTCCCGGCACCCACTCCTTCGTGTCCTCAGCCACGGTTGACCTCCACCAGGGAGAGTGTGAAGGCACCGGACTGGATTCCGAGCAGGTCCAGCGCAGCGAACCGGAACCCCGCGGCGGTCACCACGGAGTGGATGGCGAGGTGCATCCCAGCGGCCTTACCGATGTCCTGGGCAGGAACCTCAATCCGTGCAATGTCGCCGTGATGACGAACGCGCAAATCATTGAAGCCCAACCGGCGTATCCCTGTCTCGGCCTCATCCACCTGCCGCAACTTTTCCGGGGTGACCTCCTGGAAGTGGGGGATGCGTGATGCAAGGCACGGTGCTGCAGGTTTGTCAGAGACCGCAAGACCGAAGCTGTGTGCCACGTGGCGGACCATCTGCTTGGTCATTCCAGCATCCGCCATGGGTCGCAGCACCTTGTGCTTCGTCGCCGCTCCGGCACCGGGCCGGTCGGTCCGCTGGCCGTCGTCGGCGTTCTCCCCGTAGGCGACGGCCGCGAGTCCCAATTCCTCGATTAGTTCGTCCGAGATCCGGGTGAACAACTCGTCCCTGCAGTGGAAACATCTGTCCGGACCGTTGGCCCGGTAGGCCGGGTTGTCGCCCTCATGGGTTTCCAGTTCCACGACCCGGGCTCCGATGGCGTCAGCCGTGGCGTGGGCCTTCGCGCGTTCCTCCGCGGCGAGACTCGGGGAGACGCCCAGGATCGCCACGACGGCATCTCGTCCAAGCTCCGCCACGGCCAGCGCAAGCAGCGTGGCTGAGTCCACTCCCCCGGAATACGCGATTCCGAGCGGTGCGTGGCCACGGAGCATGCGACGCACCACCGCCGCCTTTTCTGTTGCTGTGGTGCTGACATCAGGGTCGTCCGCCAGCGCCGGCGCAGTGTGCTGTCTGGTCATCGTGGCTCCTCGGCCGAAGAAAGATCGTCAAGCTCCATGCTCGCCTGCGGGTGCCCATGATGTGCACCGGTTGCCGTCTCTTGCAGGGCGAGCCTATAACGTGGCGGCATGATCAGGCAGACGCAGGGGACCGCGATCACGATCTATGACGTCGCCGCCGCCGCCGGTGTCGCCCCTTCCACCGTGTCCCGCGCACTGGCCCGTCCCGGACGCGTCAGCGCCGAGACGGCCGCCAAGGTCAGGGCAGCCGCGACCGCATTGGGATACCGACGCTCCCCCACCGCGCCAGCCCTGGCATCGGTCTCCTCGAAGCTGATCGCGATGATCGTGGCAGACATCGGCAACCCCGTCTTCATCGATGTGGTCAGGGGCGCCGAAGCCGCCTGCGAGGTGGCCGGCTACACGATGCTGCTGGTCAACGGTCAGGAGAGCGCGACACGGGAACGCCGCGCCGCCGAGGAGTTCCTCAGCGCAGTCGACGGTCTCATCCTGACCAGTCCGAGACTGTCGGACTCCGGTATCAGGATGCTGGCCAAACAGCGTCCCGTCATGGTCCTCAACCGCATCGTCCGGGGCCTGCCGAGCGTCCTCACGGACGCTTCCCGCGGCGCCCGGCGGGCGGTCGAACACCTGGGACAGTTGGGACATCGAAAGATCACATATCTGGGGGGCCCGGAGGCATCCTGGACCGACGGTGTGCGATGGCGAAGCGTCGAGGAGGCCTGCCTTCAACTGGAGATCAGGACCCGCCGCGTCGGCCCCAACCCACCCAACCCGGGGGGTGGGGAGCGTGCCGCCCACCAGTGGGCCCAGAGCCCGACATCAGGCGTGGTGGCCTTCAACGACCTCATGGCGATCGGGTTCATCCGTGGGCTCCGCGCCCTGGGCGTCGAGGTGCCCCGCGACGTCAGCGTGGTCAGCTTCGACAACAGCCAGACCGGGTCCCTCACCACACCGGCACTCACCTCCGTCGCGTCCCCGCTTTCACTCCAGGGCGCCACCGCGGTGCGCAACCTGGTGGCGATCATCGGTGGGGCGCGTTCCTCACACGAGCCGGTCCTGCTCCCCGTCAAGTTGGTGCCGCGTGCCTCAACCGGCAAGGCCAGACGAGGCCGGATCCCTCTGCTCTGAGCCGGGGTGCCAGCGACGCGCTCGTTTCCGGGTGGCGGCAATCGGGGAAGACATCGTCGACTCCGCCCCCGGCACGACGGGCTCGAAGTGGCGCGATCTGCTGACTAGAGCTTCGGGGCCGTGGCCACCAGCGAGATCCGCTGTCGCATCAGGTGGCTCTCGCCCGGCGCCAGGATGATTGCGTCGTCGAGGGCGTTGGCGGCCTCGACGCACACCATGGCGCCCCACTCGTCGTCCCCGAAGTCTGACATGGCGGCCGACTTCGCGATCCAGGGGTTCCAGACAACCGTGTTGGCGGACCCCTCCTTGCTGATTCCCAACCGACGGCCCCACACTGGGTCCTCGAGCACGACCGTGCCCTCGTGGCTGTACAGGCGATCCGTCTCGGATGTGATCGTCACCGGCCCGTCCTGGACGCATTCCAGCTGCGGAGCCCCGGGCACACGATCCAGGTAGCTGGCCCCCTCCAACCCCTCGATACTGATGTGGTTGACGTCGCCGACCGCGATGTAGGTGTGCAGCGCCTCCTCGAAGGTGAATGGCACCTCGCCGGCGTTGTGGACCTTGAGATCCATCTGCAGGTACTCCGGGGTGAAGGTGACGCGCAGGTGGGCATCGAAGGCGTACGGGAAATCGGTCTGGGCACCGATTCTGGTCTGGTCAATCTGGTACTCGACGACGAGTTCGCCGTCGGTGTCGATGGTGTCGTCGACGTGGGAGCGGTCCCACGGGTGGAGGCGCGCGAAGCCATGCGCCGGCTTCAGCGCCCCCGCAGGGCCCATGCCGAACCACGGGAAGATGACCGGCACGCCCCCGCGGATGGCCGCTCCGTCCTCGTACATCGACTCCGCTGAGGTCCACAGGATCGGCTTCTGACCGCTCGGCTGCCAGGCCCAGACGTGTGCCCCATGGTCGTAGACGCCGTAGTGACCGGTCCCCGGGTGAGCTTCAATGCCCATCAGGGGGTTGCTGGTGATCTCGAAACTCATGATGCTCCTCAACGGACGTGCGTGACCGGGCGGGGTGCGTGGCTACTCGGTTGCGAGGCTACTCGCGGAGCGCGGCCCACGTGGCCCGACGGTCAGTCGGGCGTCCGGTGGCCTGCCCCGCGTGAGCCCCTCAGCCGTCGTGGCGCTCGTGACCCGCCCGCTGCTCCAACTTCTCCCGCGTGGCCCACAGTCCTGCGGAGGGGGTGGAGATGTAGTAGACAACCTCACCATCTGCCATGGTGTTCCAGCCGTCCTTCATGATGGCGGGGTCGTAGCGCTGCAGCGCCTCCTCGATGTCCATGTACTGGTACCCGACGGATTCGATCTCGTCCCTGCTGAGATGGCCCGGCGCGTAGGTGATGTTGAATCGTCCCTCACTGGAACCGTGCACCAGGTGCGCCGTCCCGTGCGGGATGTGCTGCATGTCCTCCTCCACGGCGTAGAGCGAAATCACCTCGGCCTGGGAAAGGTAGCCGAACTTGCGGATCAGCGCGTCCACCTCCGGCTGTTCCCCGAAGCGCTCCACACCGGGCGCGATCACGAGCAGTTCACCGCCGTCGGCCAGCGCCATCCGGGTGCGGTACACCGCCTTGTTCGCCACCCACGTGGCGCGGAACTCGTCCGCCTGCATCACAGCGACGATCTTGTGGGCAGGCTCCTCGAAGATGGTGAAGTTCTGCTCTCTCGAGGCCCGTGCTGCGTCGAAGTACGTCTCCTGGTCGTCACCAACAAAGACGCCGGTGTGGGCAAGCTTGCCGTCGTCGTCGTAGTCCATGACCACCTGGAGATAGACATCGGGCCAGTCAGGAAGGATGTTGTCCTCGGCGTAGTTGAAGCAGGCCCTCACGGGGGTGAGGAGGTTGCCGAGGTTGTTCTCGATCCCATAGACGGCAGAGGCCATGTGGGACGCTCCGAGCGTCCGCTTTCCGCCCAGTCCGATGAAGTAGTTCTTGTTGTGGTTCGCGAACCCGAGCACCTCGTGCGGCACGACGTGACCGACGTTGATGATCAGGTCCCAGTCCTCTTCCACCAGCATCGAGTTCAGGTCGATGGGCATCTCCCAGTCCACTGCACCGCCGGTCAGGTCCCGCACCACTTCCGCGGGAACCGTACCGACGTTCGTCACGCCGTCACGCCAGTCGTGGGCGTGGATGCGCTCTTCGGGGATGGAGCCAAACATCCACGCGTTCTCGGTGGGCGTGTGGGGGACGTGCTGTCCCAGCGTGGGGATGACGTGTACCTCAGCGCCCCTCTTGTCGAGGGCGTTGTAGAGGTACTCGGTGATCCACCCGACGCCCGAATGGGCACGCGTGAGGTCCGGTGGTAGGAGCAGTACCCGTCGCAATTCCTTGATGCCTCGGCGCTCGACCGATTCGTCGATGAGACGGTCACACATCGTCTCGATCGTGGAGCGGCTGATGAACCTGGCTTCTTCCTTGAACCATGTCATGGGACAGACGCTATCCCGTCTGCCTGCTGGCGACACGAAGTATTCACCGTTGAATGGCGTCAAAGCGGCGATCGGTGCGCCTCCTCTGGCAAGGGATGGCAACTTGGTTGCTGTCCGGCGGCCCTGCCGCCAGAGTTGCGATATGGCTACCTCGGAACGCGCGCATCCCCTGATTGTCCATCCGGACCGGCTCCTCCCGCCGCAGCCGGAGACACGCGAGGTGGCGCGCCGCCTGTATGAGGCTGTGAAGGACTTCCCCATCATCTCCCCGCACAGCCATGTCCCACCGCAGTGGATGACGGAGAATGAGGCGTTCCCGGATCCGGCCAACCTTTTGCTGCAGCCCGATCACTATGTCTTGCGTTTGCTCCACGCCAACGGCGCGTCGATGAGCGACCTCGGGCGTGGGCCCAACGGTCCGGTCCAGCTTGACGAGGCCGGGGCCCGCAAGGCCTGGCGGATCCTGTGTGAGAACTACCATCTGTTCCGCGGCACCCCGGTCAAGTACTGGTTCGACACCACGTTCGCCGAGATCTTCGGCATCAAGGATGTCCCGAGTGCTGCCACGTCCGACGCCATCTATGACCACATCGCAGCTGCCCTCCAGACGCCGGAATTCCGTCCCCGTGCGCTCTTCGACAGCTTCGGGATCGAGATCCTCGCGACCACGGACGATCCGCTCGACGACCTGTCCACGCACCAGAGCCTCGCCGCCGACAACGACTTCACGGGACGTGTCCTGCCCACCTTCCGTCCCGATCGCTTCTTCGAGCTTGCCCGCCCCGGTTGGCCGGCGCTGGCCGAGCAGCTCGGCGAGGTGGCAGGAATCGACACCGGTTCCTACGACGGCTTCATCACTGCGCTGGAGGATCGTCGTCGGTTCTTCAAGGCCAACGGCGCGGTGTCGAGCGACCACTCACATCTGGACGCCGGCACGGAGCCCCTCAGCCCGTCGGAAGCCACCCGCATCTACGCTGCTGCTCTGCAGGGCGAGGCCAGCGAGGCGGAGACCGTGGCGTTCCGCCGTCACATGATGAGCGAAATGGCGCGAATGGCATGCGACGACGGTCTGGTCATGACCCTCCACCACGGTGTGCGTCGCAACCACGATCCCGAGAACCTCGCGAACTTTGGCGCCGACGTCGGCTCTGACATCCCGGTGTCGGTGGAGTTCACGGAATCACTCAGGCCACTCCTGGGACGCTACGGCAACCACCCCAACTTCCACCTCGTCGTCTTCACCATCGACGAGACGGTCTACTCACGTGAGTTGGCACCCATGGCCGGCTACTACAGGTCGATGTACGTCGGCGTTCCCTGGTGGTTCATCGACGCACCCGAGTCAATCCGCCGCTTCCGTGGCGCAGTCACCGAGACGGCCGGCTTCTACAGGACCTCGGGTTTCATCGACGACACCCGTGCATTCATGTCCATCCCCGCCCGGCACGACATGGCACGCCGCCTCGACGCCTCCTATCTCTCCTCGCTCGTCGTCGAGCACAGGCTCACCGAAGCCGAGGCCCACGACACGGCCATCGACCTCGTCACCACGATCCCGAAGAAGGTTTTCAAGCTGTGACCACACGACTCGCCCGCCGCCCCGACCAGCCCCTCGCGCCGGTCCGCATCGTCCACCTCGGTCTCGGGAACTTCTTCCGCGCCCACCAGGCCTGGTACACCGCCAATGCCCCGGACGCGGCTCAATGGGGAATCGCAGCCTTCACGGGTCGTCGCCCCGACGCGGCCCGCCTGCTGGCGCCACAGGACGGCCTCTACACCCTCATCGTTCGTGGACGAAACGGTGACGAACTCGAGGTCATTGACTCCATCAGCAAGGTTCACACCGCCGGTGACCACGCCGCGTTGCTCGACTACTTCCGGGATGAGGAGGTCAGCATCGTGACGCTCACCGTCACGGAGGCCGGTTACGTCCGCCGCCCGGACGGCGGGCTCGATGTGGACAACGACGTGGTTGCCGCGGACATCCGTGCACTGCAGGGCGATCACAGCGCCCCGGTTGCCTCCACCCCAGCCAAGCTCGTGGCGGGTCTCCTGGCACGCCAGGCGGCGGAGTGTGGCCCCATCACGATTCTGCCGTGTGACAACCTTCCCGAGAATGGCGCCGCCGTTGAACGCGTGGTGCGTGATCTGGCTGCCCTGATCGATGCGGAACTGACCCCGTGGCTCGACGAGAACGTCGATTTCGCCACGTCGATGGTGGACCGCATCACTCCCGCGGCCACCGATGCCGACCGCGAGACCGTGCAGACAATCCTCAACGTCGAGGACGCATCCCCAGTCCCCACCGAGCCGTTCAGTGAATGGGTCATCTCCGGTGACTTCCCCGCGGGCCGTCCCGGCTGGGATGAGGCGGGAGCCACATTCGTGGACGACGTGGAGATCCATGAGCGGCGCAAGCTCCTGCTGCTGAACGGATCGCACTCGCTCCTGGCCTACGGCGCGTCCATCCTCGGGCACGAAACCGTCTCCGACGCCATCAACGACGAACGGTGCCGTGCATGGGTGGAGGCCTGGTGGGACGATGCTCGCCGCAGCATCGAGCTGCCGGACCAGGTCATCGAGGACTACCGAGCCGCACTCCTGTCGCGCTACGAGAACCCACGCATCCGTCACCTCCTGGCGCAGATTGCCGGCGACGGCTCCCAGAAAATCCCCGTGCGCATCGTTCCGGTGATCAAGGCCGAACGGCAGGCTGGTCGGATGCCGTCCGGCGCCGTGCGCGCCCTGGCCGCCTGGGTGTCACACCTGCGAGGGCTCGGGGCCCCCGTCAAGGACGTGGCGGCGGAGCAGTGGCAGCAAGCGGCAAGCGGTGAAGCCGTCGAAGCCGTCGGTGCGGTGCTGGGAGGGCTGGGACTCGGCGGCGATGCAGAACTCGAGTCCGCCGTCCTGGCAGACGTCCTCGACTTCGGACGAACTGACAGCCAAAGGTCGGCGGGCTGACACCATGAGCCTCATCATTGGCCTTGACGTGGGGACCACGGCAACGAAGACCGTCGTGGTGGATTCCGATTCCACCTTCCGTTCAACCTCGTCCCGGGAATACAGGCTCAGCGAGCCGCAGTAC
>CBDTVQ010000047.1:0-9888 GCA_965364045.1 uncultured Tessaracoccus sp.
TGTCTGGTCATCATTGGGCGCCATCTACAGCGGTTGTAGGGGTCTGCTGCACAAATAGGTGACAAAGCTGAGCTGCCCCGCCAGCCGGATCACACGCCTTGCCGAGGCCGGGAGTCACCGAGATTCATTCGGTTCGCGGACTGCTTGGGGCCTGTAGGCTGAGCCTTCAGTTCGGGGTGTACTTTCCATTGGGCGCTGAAGCCCCGGAGTTCGGGAGTCGCACACTGGATGCCTTGCGGACTCCGATGGAGAACGGCTGGGTCACGATCGGCCGGGTGAGTCAGCAGGTGCGGTATCCGGCCCGATTCCAACTCGTCCTTGCCTCGAATCCTTGCCCGTGCGGGATGGCGGGAGTGGTGGGCAAACAGTGCACCTGTGCGGCGATGACGGTACGGAGGTACCAGGAGCGGTTGTCCGGCCCCATCCTTGATCGCATCGACATCCGGCACCACATGCTGCCCCTCACCCGGGCCTTTCTGGCAGACTCCGACATTGCTCCCGAGAAGAGTGCCGACGTGCTGGCCCGCGTGATCGAGGCAAGGGGAAGACAACGCAATCGGCTTCGGGAAACCCCATGGCGTACCAACGGTGAGGTCCCGGGCTCCTACATGCGCAAGAAGCTTCCGCTTCCCGATGACTTGGGCCCGCTGGAGCGGGGACTGTCCAAGGGGACGCTGAGTGCGCGGGGCGTGGACAGGGTGTTGCGCCTGGCGTGGACGCTGGCGGATCTGGACGGCGAGGATCGCATTGGCACCAGCAACCTGAGGGTGGCGATGCTCATGCGCCAGGGTGAACTGGCGAGGGTGGCCTGACATGGCGGAACTCGATGACAGGCGAGCAAGGATGGGCCTGTGCGCGCTGCAGCCACAGGGCAATCCCCAACTGTCCGAATTGGCGCAACTCCACGGTGCCGTCGAGGTCTGGGAGGCGGTGCTGGGGCGTGAAGCGGACAGCCCGTGGGGGCGGCGTGCACTGGCGATCGAACTTGATCAACTCGTCCGGGACACTGAGCGATGTCGGGCACGCTTCCTGATCCCCGGGGATGACGAGTGGCCTGAGTCCCTTGACCTGTTGCAGGGCGTTCGGTTGGCAGGGCAGGGTGGTCAGCCATTGGGTCTGTGGGTGCGGGGGAGTCTGTCCCTGCCCGAGTTGGCGGGTGCGGTGGCGGTGGTGGGCGCGCGGGCCTCCACGTCGTATGGAAATCATGTGGCCACAGAGTTCGGGGCCGATCTCGGTCTGGCCGGACGTGTGGTGGTTTCGGGTCTGGCGTTCGGGATTGACGCGGCAGCACATCGCGGAGCCCTGTCCACCCGGCATCCCACGGTGGCGGTACTGGCCAATGGAGTGGATGCCGCGTATCCCGTTGCGCACTCCAGTCTGATGGAAGGGGTGGTGACCCGCGGTGCCGTGGTGTCCGAGGCGCCTCCGGGTTGTCGCCCTCTGAAAGCTGCTTTCCTGGCTCGCAACCGGCTCATAGCGGCGCTGACGGACGGCGTCATTGTGGTGGAGGCCGCAGCCCGCTCCGGTGCTCGGAACACCGCCAACTGGGCCGCCGCACTCGGCACGCATGTGATGGCGGTTCCCGGGCCTGTGACGTCGTCATTGTCGGTGTCGCCGCACCGGTTGATCAGGGAAGGAACAGCCACACTCGTGACCTCGGTGGCGGATGTGAATGAGTTGCTCTCTCCGCTGCAACCTGATCTGGAGATCCCGCTGCGGGGCGTCGATCAGCCCTTGGATCGTCTGCCTGCCCAACTGCGGGCACTGCGTGAGGTGGTGGCTCCGAAGGAGGAGGTGAATGTGAACGATCTCATGTCGCGTACGGGATTGTCAGTTCCGGAATGCCTCGCCAGCGTGGATGAACTGGTGGAGTTGGGTTGGCTGGAGGAAGCAGGGGAGGCGGGCTGGCGGTTGCCGACTTGCAAGCGCTGATGCGCGCAGCGGGGTGCGCAATTGCCCCGCTACGTCTCTGAACAAGACACCGTCCGCACAAGGCGCCACCTTCGCCTTGAAGGTGGAACTGGCGCTTCAACAACATTGTCACGTTCGGTTGATCCTCGGAAAGCGGCTCGTCTGTACTGCCACAAAGGAGCCGCCTGCCTGTTCGTGTCCAACGAGGTCTTTGGGATAGACTGATTCTTTCCTGGGTTTTTCTTGGGAACCCCTTCGTCTGTCAAGGACACGTGTCACATTGACCCCTCTGGACATCCTCGGCTGGGTGGCTGCCACCTTCGGTATGGCATCAGCCTTCCCCCAGCTCTTCCGACTCCTGCGCACCCGCTCCAGCGCGGGAGTCTCGCTGTCGCTCTTCCAGCTGAATGCTGCCTCCACCGGGGCCTGGGCCATGCACGGATTCATGGTGGGCGTTCCGCAGATGCAATACCCCAACCTGATCCTCACAGTGAGCAGCCTTGCCGTCTGTGTCCTGGTGCAGAGGGACCGAAAGGAGCCGCTGTTCCCCGCCCTGCTCGTGCCCCCGATACTTACCCTGATCCTGTTCGGCACCGACATCTGGCTGGGCCCACTCGTATTCGGCTTCATCGTCGCGGCTCCCTTCGTTGTGGGACAGGTCTCGCAACTGCGCACGATGCACGCCTCCCTGGACATCTCGGGAGTTTCCCTGCCCTTTCTGGCCGTCAACTTCTTCGTGCAGTCGCTGTGGCTGACGTGGGGACTGCTCTACGGGGAGACGTCCATCACCGTGTGCGCCTCGTTGCTCGGCACTCTCTCGCTCGTCAACCTTGTGTACTTCCTCCACCGCCTGGCGCGCGGCACCGTCGTGGTGGAAGCCACAAACACGTTGGACCGAGACACCGCCATGGATTTCGTGAGCTGACTGCCCCGGCACTGACTCGTGCGGTCAGCCCGGTTGCACTCCATACCTGTCGACGCGCAGATCTGCCGACGCCGCGTGCCCGAACATTCGCTCTGCTGTGGAAATGGCCGAGGTGTGTTGTCCCACGCGGACGCTCGCCGCTGGTGTGAGCCTTTGGAAGGTGCACACCTTGATGAAGCTGCCCACCCAGAGGCCTCCGGTGTATCTCGCGGCGCCGTTGGTGGGAAGCGTGTGGTTTGTTCCGGATGCCTTGTCACCGAAAGCCACCGTCGTCTCCTCTCCGGAGAAGATGGTCCCGTAGTTGTGCAGCGCTGACTCGTACCAGCCCGCATCCGCCACCTGTAGCTGGAGGTGTTCGCTGGCGTAGGCATCAGCCAGTGTGACGGCCTCAGCGGGCGATTCCACCACAGCGATGACACCCAAGTCCTTCCAGGCCTGCCCTGCGACCTCACCGGTGATCCACGATGCGATGATGCCCGGGATCGCATCGAGCACAGCGAGCCCAAGTTCTCGGGATGTGGTGATGAGCACTGCCGGTGAGGTGGGGCCATGCTCGGCCTGGGCGAGGAGATCAACGGCTACGGTGAACGCGTCAGCCGTGTCGTCAGCCACCACGAGGACTTCTGTCGGCCCTGCCAGGAGGTCGATGCCGACGCGGCCGAACAATTGCCGCTTGGCTTCTGCCACAAAGGCATTGCCGGCCCCGACGATCATGTCCACCGCCTCCAGTCCCTCCAGCGCTCCGTATGCCATGGCACCCATGGCCTGGACACCACCGAGTGCGTAGATCTCGTCGACGCCCGCTCTGGACATGGCATAGAGGGTGGGTGCGTGGATGGAACCGGATGCCGTGGGAGCAGTCATCGCGACCACTCGTTCGACACCCGCCACCTTGGCCGTGAGAATGCTCATGAGGGCCGACGAGATGAGCGGATACCGGCCACCGGGAATGTAGGCACCGACGGAGCGCACCGGGACGAGTTTGTGCCCGAGTACCTGGCCGGGCGCCACTTCCACCTCCAGAGGAAAAAGGCAGGCGAGTTGCTCCTTGGCAAATGCCTCGACATAGCCGTGGGCAGCGTCGATGTGGGCGCGCAGATCAGCATCCACCTGATCGATGGCTGCGGCGATGACGTCGTCCTTCAACCTGAAACTGGGAGGATTGTGATGGTCGAGGTCCCGGGAGAATTCACGAACCGCAGCCTCGCCCCTCGTCGCGATCTCCGCCAGCATTGCTCTCACAGTGTCAGCGACGCCCTCGTCCGTGGTGGTTCCGGTTTCCCTCCCGCGCTTCAAGTACTCAGGCATGGTCGCTGGGCCTCCTCATGGGTTGCGGTATTGATGCGTCATTGTCCGGTGTGTCATGCAGCCGTACGTCGCGTTTCGCCCATCGCCCGGCGATCACGAGCATTGCTCCGAGGAGAAGTGGCATGTCGACGACCATCATGATGATGCCCGCCAGACGCTGGTCATCCCAGGGGGAGAGACCGAACCATGGTCTGGCATCCAGATATCCGGTGTAGAGCAACCCTGGCCACCAGATGAAGGCGGCCCCGATGATGCCGCCCACGCCCATGGCCATGGCAAGCGCCCCGATGCGTTCTCTGATGGTGGTGTGATGCACCGAGGGCAGACGCCCGATGAGCACCACCCAGAACAGTGTTCCGACGGCCATCAGGGAGAGGTGCTCGATGTTGTGCACAGTTCGGTTGGCGAGCGAGAGGTTGTACATCACCGGCAGGTGCCATCCGAGGGTGACGAGTGTCCATGCACCCGCGGCGACCCAGGGATTGCCGACGATCTGGAGAAACCCGCGCCAGATCCTCGCGGCGGGTTTGCGGGAGCGGATGGGTCGCAGCGCCAGTCGGGAGATGGGCATCACGAGGCGCTGTTCGAGTCCTGCGACCAGCAGTAGCGGAGCGATCATCAGCAGCATCTCGTGCTGGATCATGTGGACGGCCGGCGACTGCCTCTCACCGTACGGATCGATGGGAGAGAACAGTGCGACTGCGATCGTCGCCAGACCTGCGGCGAACAGCAGAATTCGACCGGGTGCTGCGGGGCGGCCTCGACGGCGGGCAGCAACCACGAGCGCACTGTAGCCAACGACGATGACCACGAGACCGATGAATGGCAGCGGTTCCAGAATCCATCCGTAGCTGTCAACGTTCTCGGAATGGCTGGGCAGGCCGTTCCCCGTGGCCAGGACGCTCGTCGCAGCAGTCATTTCAGCCCGCCATTGTCGCTGCCACCACTGGTATCAGTGCCAGGCTCAGGCCCACGAGCACGAAACCAGTGGTGCGCTCAATCAGCGGCGCTATCCGGGAGGCCTTGGCACCCAATTGCGCGTAGGTGTCCGGCGCGAGCACTGCAGGCGCCAGGAAGGGGATGGCCATCACAATTGCGTAGGCCGCGACAATCCCTGCGCCGACAAGGAAGTTCTTTGTCCCGCCGGCCAGAACGGCGATGGCGAGAATGTAGGGGCCGCAACATGTGGCGCAGTACTGGCCAAACGCGATGCCCGCCTTCAACGGATGCTGGAAGGAAGCCCGACCGGAGCGCAAGAGCCACAGCGGTCCGCGACAGCGGGACAGCGCACCGAGGTTGACGGCTCCCAGGGCGGACAGCCCGAGGAGCATCGACGCCAGTGCGCCAAGTGCCACTGCGATCCACGCGAGGTCACCCAACAGCCAGGCGATTGTGCCGAGCACCAGGGCGAACGGAACATAGAAGCCCACGTATCCGATGGCGAACAGTCCGGCCGACCCACGGATACCCAGAGAGCGCGTGGCCTGGCTGCGTGTGATCACTCGTGACATGGTCAGGGCCATCTGCACGGAACACGGAGCCATCACGGCGAACCCCACCACCAACAGAACGCATCCGGCAAGAACCGGCGCGAGGTCGGGACGAACCAGTGCCCCGGCTGTGATGGCGATCGTGGCGAGAGCGCCGACGACGAGCGGCACGGGGCCCAGCCCCGCGCGCTTCGTCGTCGCTTCGTCCGCGATGGCTGCTGACATCAATCGCCCTTGTGGAACAGATGAAAGTCCAGCCCTTGAATGGAGTTGCGCTTCTCGTAGGCCCATTCCATCTTGTCGGCGGGCATGTTGATGGTGTTGTGGGAGGCCTTTCCCACCAGCGCCTCGTTGCCGGGAATCGTGTTCCAGGATGAGTTGACCAGCTTGGTTGGTTGTCCATCGGGACCCCGATAGGGCTCCATGACGGCGTCGATGGCGAACCCGTCCCCGCTGGGATGCCCCACCTTCACCACGCCCGTGCCATTGGAGATCGTGTACTCAATGGGCACCTTGTACGTGGCCACCCGATCAGTGATCAGGGCAGCCAAGTCTGCCAGGGGTCCGCCGAGTCGCCCTTGCAGTGCGTCCATCAAGGCGTCCTGCTGCTCGTCGGTGGCGTTGTCGCTGATGAACATGATCTCGCGCCAGTTGCCGTCCGCGACGTTGCCCGGGATTTGTACGAGACTGACGGTGGTGATGTTCGAGATGTCCACACCGCGTGCCGTGCCATGGTTGAAGTGGTAGCCGGTGAAGCTGTTGCACCGGCCGTCGTCCGGATCATCGCCCACCCAGCACGGGCACGGCCCCATGCAGGAGCAGGCCTCGATCAGATCGCCATGAAGGTCATAGGCCGCGAGGGTCTGTGTTGCTGTCATTACTGTCTCCTTTGTCCGGATCCCGTGTCTGCGGGTCGTTTGTCCTGTGTGGCATTGGCGAGGGGAGGTTCGAAATGTGGCTGTCGTCCTGAGCGTTGAGCTCCGGCTCGAACAGAGTGGTGCTCGAAAGAGCAGTGACCAAAATCTGATGTCCTGCATCGACGTGCTGTCGCATCGCAGACTCTGCAGCGGGACCGTCGCGGCTGTGGAAGGCCGTCAACAACAGTGCGTGCTCACTGCAAGACTGGTGCATCCGTGTACCGATCCCGAGCTGGTAGCGACGCAGAGCGGAGGTCTTCAACCGGAGCCGCTGGATTGTCGACACCAGATGTGAGTTGCCTGAGGCTGACAGGATGATGTCGTGGAAGCGCTGGTTTGCTTCGACGTAGGCGGCATGGTCCTCAAGCCTGCAGAGGTCTTCCATCATGGTGTGCAGCCGTTGCAGTTGCACAAGGGCTTCGGGGTCAAGCCGTTCGGCACAGAGCCTTGACGCCAAGCCTTCCAGCACGGAGACGATGGGATAGATCTCATGCACCTGAGCCAGCGTGGGAAGGCTGACGCGAAGTCCGGCGCCGTGTTTCTCGCACAGACCGTCCTGGACCAGCCGGCGGAGGGCCTCGCGCACGGGAGTGCGACTGAGGCCGTGCTGCTTGGCGAGAAGATCCTCGCGGAGGACGGCGCCCGGCCGGAGCGATTCTGTCTGGATCTCGGTGAGGACAGCTTGGTAGACCCTCTCGGCAGCGGTGATGCGTGACATGGTCGACCCCCCACCTCGAATTGTATTTCATATCTATTAAAGTTGTATACAAATCCACGAGATGATGGATTTGTCGTCTCGGGGCGTGGGTGGAGACCCCTTTCCAATGAGGAGGCAACACTGCTGGCCTGATCTACGTCCCCGGCAGTACACCTAGACTGCGGCCATGACGTTCATCAGCCAGGCCAGAACCGCGCGACAGGCGAGCCTGGACCTCCTCATGCTCACACGTTCCCAGAAGGATCGGGCCCTCGAAGCGATGGCCGATGCACTGTCGGCAGCGGAAGCGGAGGTGCTCGCGGCCAACGCGACTGACGTCGACGATGCCAAACAATCCGGAACCAGCGACGCCATCATCGATCGGCTGCGGCTGGACTCGTCCCGTCTGGCCGGAATGGTGGCCGGACTGCGCGACCTGGCACTCCTCGCTGATCCCGTGGGCGACGTCGTCCGCGGCTGGAAGCTCCCCAATGGTGTGAGCGTCACCCAGACTCGGGTGCCCTTCGGCGTGGTGGGCATCATCTATGAAGCCCGGCCCAACGTCACTGCCGACGCGGCGGGCATCTGCCTGAAGTCCGGAAACGCCGCACTGTTGCGGGGCTCCAGCTCGGCCATCAACACCAACCGAGCAACGGTTGCGGCCCTGCGCGCGGGCCTGGATTCAGTCGGGATGGACGTCAATGCGGTCAACCTCGTTGAAGGTGGACGCGAGGTGACGGCTGAGATGATGGCGGCCCGCGGTCTGGTGGACGTATTGATCCCCCGCGGGGGCGCAGGCCTGATCCAGGCGATTGTGGACGGTTCAAAGGTGCCGGTCATAGAGACCGGCACCGGCAACTGTCATCTCTTCGTCGACGCCTCAGCGGATGTGGATATGGCCGTGCGCATCGTGCTGAATGCCAAGGCGCATCGCTGCAGTGTCTGCAATGCCCTGGAGACAGTTCTCGTCCATCGTGACATCGCGGCCAGCTTCTGGCCGAAGGCGCTGGAGGCCCTCCGTGGTGCTGGCGTGCAGGTCCATGGCGACGCGGCCACGCAGGGCTACGGCGACGCTGTCGTCGCGATCGAGCCGGGGGAGTACGACGCCGAATACCTCTCCATGGACCTCGCGGCCAAACAGGTCGATTCACTGGATGAGGCGCTGGAGCACATTCGTCAGCACACCACCGGTCACTCCGAGACGATAGTGACGTCTGACAGGGCAGCTGCCCAGCGCTTCACCGCGCAGGTGGACGCCGCCGCCGTCCTCGTGAACACGTCAAGTCGCTTCGTTGATGGCGGGGAGTTCGGGTTCGGTGCCGAGATCGGTATTTCCACCCAGAAACTCCATGCCCGTGGGCCCATGGGCCTGTCTGAGATGACGTCATCGAAATACATCATTGAGGGAGATGGACAGATTCGCGCGTGAGCGTGGGTCGAGCCGTCACCACAGGTTAGGATGCCATCCATGATCATCACGCTCCTGGAAACTGCGGCGGCCGAGCCGGCCGTGCCCACCATCGTTGCCGGCATCCTCGCCTTCAGCGCGATGATGGCTGCCCTGGCCTGGGTCGTGGGCATGGGATCGGGTAGGCCGAACTCCAAGTGAGCAGCACCGAGCTGGGCATCGCACGCACCACCAGCGGGCGAAGGTACCGCCTGGGCGTGATGGGTGGAACGTTCGACCCCATCCATCACGGTCACCTGGTGGCCGGAAGTGAGGTTGCCGCTCAGTTCGACCTGGATGAGGTGGTGTTCGTTCCCACCGGTAAGCCGTGGCAGAAGCGGGATCGGGAGGTGTCCATGCCGGAGGATCGATACCTGATGACCGTCATCGCCACTGCCTCCAATCCGCGCTTCTCGGTCTCCCGCGTGGACATAGACCGCGAGGGCGACACCTACACCGTCGACACGTTGAAGGACCTGCACGCCGAGCGCGGATCCGAGGTGGACCTGTTCTTCATCACGGGCGCCGACGCCGTCCGGCAGATCCTCACCTGGCACGGCGCTGACGAGCTCTTCGATCTTGCCCACTTCGTGGGTGTCACCCGGCCCGGGGTCCCGATGACAGTTGATGACCTCAAGCATCTCCCAGCAGATCGTGTCACCCTTCTCGAAATTCCCGCGCTGGCCATTTCGTCCACGGACTGCCGTGAGCGCGTGCGTGGCAGTGAACCGATCTGGTACCTCGTGCCGGACGGCATCGTGCAGTACATCGCCAAGCGTGGCCTGTACCCCAACCCTGATTCTGGAGTTTGAATTGACAGCCACTGAAGAAGCCATCCGCCCCGTGAATGTCGCTGCTCAGGCGGCCGCGAGCAAGTTTGGCACGAGCATCGTCGCCTTCGACGTCAGCGAGCAGCTCACAATCACCGATATTTTCCTCGTCGCGACCGGCGCGAATGAGCGCCAGGTCTCGGCGATCGTTGACGCAGTGGAGGAAGCACTCCAGAAGGTGGGCCGCAAGCCGGCACGACGTGAGGGTGACCGCGAGAACCGCTGGGTGCTGCTGGACTACATCGATTTCGTCGTTCACGTCCAGCACACGGAGGAGCGCTCTCTCTACAACCTGGAGCGACTCTGGAAGGACTGTCCTCAGATCCCACTGAACGTCGCGCTCGCGCAACAGGACGCTGACGA
>CBDTVQ010000048.1:0-9785 GCA_965364045.1 uncultured Tessaracoccus sp.
ATCGCCAATCCAGTAGGCGCGGGAATCCCCGATGCTGCCCACGAAGATCTGGTGCGGCTCCATCACAGCCGCCACGAGCGTGCACGCCGAGGGCTCTTCGCCGTGAGCGGCTTCCAGAACTGCATCGTTGGCCGTGGAAAAGGCTTCAACCATCGCCAGGTTGTGTGCGGTTCCGTCCTGCAATCGCCACGTCAGCTGCGAACAAGCGGCCTCACTGGCCGCGAGGGACGCTGCTTCAGCTCCGAGGGCGGTACTGACCCCGTCGGCCACGACGATGACGCCGATCCGTTCCGGTTCCGGTTTCGCTGCCAGGGACAGGGCGTCCTGATTCGTGCTGTGCTTGCAACCGATGTCGCTGCAACCAGCGATCCACGAGGCAGGGGAAACGACGAAGTGGTCGCGTTCACTGCGATCTGCCTGGCCGGTGGGGCTCGTCATCGTTGGTCCTTCTGGCTCAGGGTCCGAAAGCATGGGGGGATGCAACAGGGGGCCCAGCGTACCGGACCCCCTGCTACAACTAGTTGTTCGTTACTCAGATGGGACGGACGTGATCCGCCTGCATGCCCTTCTGGCCCTGAACGATGTCGAATTCGACGCGCTGGTTCTCTTCGAGTGAACGGAAACCACTGGAGTCAATGGACTTCCAGTGTACGAATACGTCTTCACTCTCGCCGCCGTCCACGGCGATGAAACCGTAACCCTTTTCGGCGTTGAACCACTTGACGGTTCCTTGTGCCATTACTGCTTCTCCTCTTGCAACTCCCGAACGCACCTCGCGAAGCGGGCTCGCCACCCGCCGGAGCGGGGAACCAAGAACCGATCAACACGTAGGTTGCGCGACCGCCGCTTGGTGGCGATGCACCAACTCTCGCACACAGAGTGGGGCAAATGCACACGAGGGCGAGAATTGAACGGGCAGAAGGTGAAACTGTCGGCTCCGCCTGCTTGCATGGGGGAGTGAACAGGACGAGATCATCGGGTTGGCAACTGAGACGGCAACAGCCTTCTGAACCACCAGTGTTGTCAGAGAGGCAGCGGGCCGCAGCCACCCCAGGACCCGGCGTCCGGCTCATCGTCGGGGGGCCCGGTACCGGCAAGACCCTTGTTCTCGTGGAGTCCGTCGTGGCACGTCTTGCCGCGGGCGGTTCCCTTGACCGCATCGTCGTGCTGGCTTCTTCTCGAGCAGCAGCCCAGATGATTCGCAGGGAGATTGCGCGCCGAGTGGAGCGTGCACAGGTGTCCCCTCGAGTGACCACTGTGCACGGATTCAGTTTGGGGCTCCTCCGGGACATGGCAAGTGGGGACCAGGATCTGCGGTTGCTGCGTGCTCCTGAGCAGGAGTTCAGGATCAGGGAGTTGATTGCGGGACTGCCGGCGGACTTCTGGCCGCTGGATGCGCAGGCCGCTGTTCCAACGAGGGCTTTTGCGAGCCAGATGCGCGAGCTGCTCTCACGCGCACGTCACCACGGATTGGACCCGGACGAAATGGAACGACTGGCAACGGATCAGGGCGAACCACTGCTGGCGGATGCTGCCCGATTCTTTGAGCAGTACCTGAGAGTGACGGATTTCGAGGCCACGTTGGACTATGCGGAGCTGGTGCATCGGACGCGGGTGTTGCTCACAGCCACCGACGTCCAGCGCAGCATCGTGTCCCGTTTCGATGCGGTGGTGGCGGACGACATTCAGGATCTGGATCCTGCGCAAGCACGACTTCTCGCAGATCTCGCCTACATGGGTGTTCCAGTGCAGGCGTTCGCTGATCCACAACAACGCACGAACTCCTTCCGCGGTGCCACCGGGGATGCTCTCGCAGTGCTCTCCGATGTGCCGGGTGCCACGAGGCTCGAGCTGGGGGAGGGATTCCGCAACGGATCGGTCGTGCGGGACGCCGTTGGCGCCCTCGTGGTGCGCCTGGATGCAACGGGCGCACCCGTCAGTCCGACGGCTGCGCCGGGTGTTGAAGGCAAGGTGTCGGCTCGGGTCTACGACGATGAACCGGCCGAACTCGTTCATGTGGCCCAGCAACTGCGCCAAGCCGTGCTGCAGGATCACCTGCAGTGGTCAGACCTGGCAGTCATCGTGCGTTCCGGGCGGGCGCAGTTGCCTGTTCTGGCGCGCGAACTGAACCGCTACGGAGTACCCGTGGAGGTGGGCGGCGACGAGGTCCCACTGGCTGGGCAACTGGCTGTCCGGGTGCTGTTGCTGGCAATGGCCGTGGCAGCAGAAGGTGCTCGTCCGGATCCTGATCAGGCGCACAGGCTTCTCACATCGCCGCTTTGTGGGATGGACAGTATCGATTCTCGTCGGCTCGGCCGCTCTCTACGGGTGGCGCACCCAAAACTGGGGCATTCCTCGGTCCTGTTGGGACAGTGCCTCTCCCAACCTGAGCTTCTGGCAGGCATTGAGACCGAGGAAGCGGTAGCGGCACGAGGCCTCGCAGAGCTGCTGCGAGGTGCTGCAGCGTTGCTTGATGAGGGGAGGCCCGTCCAGGAGGCGCTCTGGGCCCTCTGGGACGGCACAGCATGGCCTGCGCAGCTCCGGGGGGCCGCACTGGCTGGATCGCGACGGGCGAACCACGATCTGGACTCACTCGTGGAACTCTTTGATCTTGCAGGACGCCGTGAAGATCTGGCAGGCAGGGCGGGAGCGCTGGCCTTCGCAGGGGAGATTGCGGGACAGGACATCCCGGCGGACACTGGTCGGGAACTTGATCTCGTGGGACGGGGCGTGCGGCTGCTGACGGCCCACAGATCCAAGGGACAGCAATGGCGAAGGGTATGGGTGGTGGGAGTGGCGGAGGGGCGCTGGCCGCAGCTGGCACGGCGAGGTCTCCTGCTTGATCCCCGCAAGCTCTCCGCGGACATCATCCACTCCGAGGTTGCTGGCCAATTGGCTGATGAGCGACGACTGTTCCACGTGGCCTGCAGCAGGGCCATTGAGGAACTGCATGTGAGCGCCGGGCAGGGTGTCGAGGGTGAATCCGGACGTCCTTCACGTTTTGTGCATGAGCTGGGAATCGAGCCGGAACGGATTCATGGGCGTCCCCGCCAGCGGCTGACGGCGGCGTCACTCGTTGCCGACCTGCGACACGTGGCAACGGACCCCTCGCAGAGCGAAGCTCTGAAACGGGCTGCTGCACTCCGTCTTGCACGGTTGTCCCATGTTGAGGATGCCGACGACATCAGAGCGTTCGCCTCAGCCGATCCGGGCACGTGGTGGGGCCTGCGTCAGCCGTCGTCAGGCACGTCCACGCGCACTGAGACCATCACGATCACCGGATCGCGGCTTGCTGCTCTGCTCGCATGCCCACGTCACTGGTTCCTGTCGTCGCGAGTGGGGGCCGAGGCCGGACGCGCATCCCGGGCCTCACTGGGCGATGTCGTCCACCTGCTCGCCCAACGCGCGGCCAGCGACGGACTGACCCTGGCCGAGGTTACGGAAGAACTGGCTGCGGTGTGGCACAAAGTTCCATTCGAGGCCGAATGGCTGTCAGCCACGGAGCGGGTGGCGATGGAGGCCGCGCTGGAAAGGTTCTTCGCCTGGCACCTGAGCAATCCCCACGAACTGCTTGCCGTGGAAGAGCCATTCCGGGTCACCCTGGACATTGCTGGCAGGAACGTGGAACTCAAGGGGACCGTGGACAGGCTGGAACTCTCACACGGGCGCCTCAAGGTGGTGGACATCAAGACCGGGAAGTTCGTGCCCGAGCAGAGAGACATGGCGCAGTTCGAACAGTTGGGTGTCTATCAGCTCGCGGCGCAGGCCGGCGCCTTTGACCATCTCGCACCGGGAATCCGCGAGGTGGCGCCGCCGTCATTGCTGTTCCTACGACATGGGGACGCCCTGCCACTGGTCAGGGAGCAGGCCTCCCTTGACGACGTCCCGGATGGGGGAAGTGAGTTGATCGTGGGGCCCACCTGGGTGCACGACAAGCTGGCGGAGGCAGTGACAATCATCGATTTGGGCGAGTACGACGCCAGGGTGTGCAGCATGTGCCGCTACTGCCAGTTTGCGGATTCGTGCCCAGCACTCCACCCGAGCAGCTCGGAGGTTGGGCAATGAGGGACTCCATGGATCGCGACGAGCTGTGTCGGATGTTGGAGGTGCCGTTCTCCGAGGAACAACTTGATGCCATCACGGCGCCGCTCTCTCCCGCGGTCATCATCGCCGGGGCTGGCACGGGCAAGACCACCGTCATGGCCGCCCGCGTGGTGTGGCTGGTGGGAACAGGGCAGGTGCGGCCGGAGGAAGTGCTGGGACTCACATTCACCCGGAAGGCCGCTGCAGAGTTGGCCGGCCGGGTGTCCGCGGCGCTGGAGAAGGCCGGGGTGTTGAGTGGGAATGACACCGAAGGTGCGGAGTTGATCCTCACCTACGACTCCTTCGCGGCACGTCTGGTGTCGGAATTCGGGCTGCGCATAGGGCTCGACAATGATCCCGTGATGCTGATGGGGGCATCCCGCTTTCGTCTTGCCGCGCGTGCGGTGGCAGCGGCTCCCGGCCCTTTCCACAACATCAGCCGTTTGGGACATGCCAGCATTCCTGAGCGTGTACTGGAACTGGACGCCCAGATGCAGTCCCATCTCGTGGAGGCCTCCGACGTTCATGGGTTCGGACGACGGGCCCGTTCACGCTTTGAAGAAGCACCGTTGTGGCGAGGAAAGCACTTCGCCGTCATCGCCGAGAGCCTGGCCGCGCTGGACGAGCGGGCCGAACTCCTTGGTCTCGTGTCGGACTATCAGGACCTCAAAACGGGTCTCGGTCTGGTGGAGTATGCAGACCAGTTGCGCCGTGCCGTGCAGTTGGCGCAATCTGCCCCGGCCGCTGGCGGCGCAATGCGGGCCCGCTTCAAGGTGGTCCTGCTGGATGAGTACCAGGACACCTCGGCCGCTCAGGCCATCCTGCTGAGAAAGCTTTTTTCAGGTGAGGTGCCGGACACCGGGCGCGGATTCCCCGTGACCGCTGTGGGGGATCCTCACCAGGCCATCTACGGATGGCGTGGCGCGGCGGCCAACAACATTCTGGATTTCCCCACGCTGTTCCCGCTCGTCGATGACAGTCCTGCGCCACGGCTGACCCTGCGCACCAACCGGCGCAGTGGGCAGCGGATCCTTGATGCCGGCAATGACATTGCGGCGGATCTGGATGGCGGCGACGGCGTGGCACTCATCGCACCGGAGGGCACACCGTCGGGACGTGTGAGGGCCATGCGTTTCGGCACCCAGACCGAGGAGTTCGAGTGGCTGGCGGAAGAGGTGATGCAACAGCGTGCCGCCGGAACCCCGTGGCCCGAGATCGCTGTGCTGGTGCGTCGCAACAAGACTCTGGGGGAGGTGTTCGAGATCTTCCGGGACCGCGACATCCCCACGGAAATTGTGGGTCTCGGTGGGCTGTTGCATCTACCCGAAGTGGCACCGGTGGTGGCCACGCTACGGGTGCTCGACGATGTGGCTGCCAATCCGGAGGTGGCATCCCTGCTGTCCGGGCCACGGTGGAGGCTGGGACTCGCGGACCTCGAGGCGCTGGGCGCCCGGGCACGAGAACTGGCGGGGGCCAGGGATCATGGTCAGACGCCTGCTGAGCTGTCGGCGCAGCTGGCCGAAGTGGTTCTGGAATCGGACCCCGCCGAGATCGTCTCCCTCCTCGAAGCCGTGAACGATCCAGGGAGTGGCGGGATCACTTTCGAAGGATGTTCCAGACTCTCCGCATTCAGCGCGGAGTTGTCGGAACTCAGGCGCCATGCCCACGATCCGGTGGTGGATCTCGTCAGACGCGTCGTGGTGACGCTGGGTCTGGAGGTGGAACTGCTCGCACGGCGTGGCGGCGACGTCTCACAGCTGGCCCGATTCATCAGCGCTGTCAGTGACTACGTCGATGTGGATGGGGACGGAAGCCTGTCGGGACTCCTCGCCTGGCTGGCTGCGGAGGATGAACACGGAGTTGGTCTGGAACAGGCGGTGCCCAGCGACGAGGATTCGGTGAAGCTGTTGACCATCCACAGGGCCAAAGGCCTGGAATGGCACACGGTGTTCCTACCATCACTGGGAGAGGGCTACTTCCCGTCCCCATCGCGCAGTGGAATCTGGCCCACGAGGGCCGCACTTCTGCCTTCGCCGCTCCGAGGTGACGCAGAGGGCATCCCTCAACTGGGGGAGTATGACAAGAAGGGCATCGACCAGTTGAAAACAGCGTCCAGGACGGACCATCGAGCCGCGGAGGATCGACTTGCCTACGTCGCCGTCACACGGGCCAAGCAGTTGCTCGTTGCGAGCACCCATGCCTGGCCGCCGGGGCTGAAGAAGCAGCGGGAGCCGTCCATCTACTTCACGAAGATTCAGGCCGCAGGTGGAGCTGAGCCAAGCTCACCATCGATTCCCGAGGCCAATCCTGTGCCATCGACCGACGCTGTCGCCCGCTGGCCATTGCACCTGGACCCGGCAGTCGTGGCCGAGCGAAGAGTGGCCGCAGACCTCGTGGAGGAGGCGGCCTCCATGCTCGCTGCGGGGACGTCCCCCGGAGAGCTGGATGACTGGGTGTGGCACTCGGGCACCGCCGGGCCCGAGGATGCCGCGTTGCTGGCTGGTTGGGATGAGGACGCCGCGCTGCTTTTCGACCAGCACGCCAAGCGACGTGCCCGCAGCGTTGCACTGCCTGACGGGCTGTCCGCGACGGCACTGATGGCAATGCGATCGGATCCCGCGGAGTTTGCGCAGCAACTGTTGCGCCGCATGCCGCGCCGCCCCTCGGCGGCGGCCAGCCTCGGCTCCCGATTCCATGAATGGGTGCAGCACCGCTTCGATGCAACCGCTGCGTTCGAGGAGTTGGAGGCGCTGCAGGGACCGCCCCCGCCAGGGCTGGCCGCACTCATCGCGGCTTTCGAAGCTGGTCAGTTCAGTCAGCGCATTCCGAAAGGAGTCGAGGTGCCGTTCCTCCTCAAGTGGGAGAGCCAAGTGCTACGGGGACGTATCGATGCGGTCTATGCGTGGGACGCCGATGACCTCGACTTCCTGGTGGTGGACTGGAAGACGTCCAACCAGCCCGCGGATCCATTGCAGCTGGCCGTCTACCGACAAGCCTGGTCACAGGCACAAGACATCGAGGAGTGCCGCGTGGGCGCGGGGTTCTATCATGTGCTGGCAGACCGCCTCAGCATCGTCGATGCCCCGGCCTCCCTCATCAGGGACGCCCTCGCGGTGGCGGAGGAGGCACGGTGAACAGCTGGATTGGCAAGTCGTCGCTGAATCGGGACATGGGGCAGCGCGACGCTGCGGAGCTCGACGCGGCATGGCTCAGTGCATTCGTGCTGGAGGTGGATGACGGCGGACGTTTCGCAGCCGCAGGGGGAGTTCCCATGCACCTGGATCCCCGTGGATCCCGCCGCGCCGATGACTTCCTTCTCGGCACTTTTCATGACCGGCCATGGTTTGCCCGTCGGGTGACGTCTACCGTCACGCATGTGGATGCCACGTGGCGCGATGTGGCTCCGCAGTGGCAGGAACCTGTGGCTGCGGCGGTGGCCCTGGTGCGATGGCATGCGATGGCGCCCCACTGTGAGCGCTGCGGAGAGCCCACCCACGTCGATGGCGGGGGAGTGCGACGCGTGTGCCCCGGCTGTGATCTCGTGGTGTTTCCCCGCCAGGATCCGGCCGTCATCGTGGCGGTGCTTGACATGACGGATCGCCTGCTGTTGGCATCACAACGGACTTGGCCACCGGACCGGGTGTCCGTCATCGCCGGTTTTGTCGAGGCGGGGGAATCGCTCGAGCAGGCCTGTTGGCGCGAAGTGGCTGAAGAGGTGGGCGTCACACTCGATGCCGTCTCCTACGTCTCCTCCCAGCCCTGGCCGATGCCCCGATCGTTGATGTTGGGCTTCGTTGCCACCACGTCGCAGGACACCGTCCACCCCGATGGCGACGAGATTGCCTGGGGACGATTCTGGACCCGTGACGAGGTGCGCCGGGCAGTGGACACCGCGGTGATCAGACTGCCCAGTAGCAGCTCGATCGGTCGTCAATTGATTGAGTCGTGGCTGGCGGGCACGCTGCAGAAACCGGGCTCTCAGGTCACAAAAGAACAACGTATTGCTGGCGGGAACAAACCGGGATCGCCGCACGTTGTAGCCTTCGAAGACCAACGAGAGCGAGGCGAGCATGACTGAGACGGCTGTCGATCCCACACTGACCGCCCGGGACCGCTGCGACCGGTGCGGTGCCCAGGCCTACATGAGAGTGATTTTGCGAGGTGGTGGGGAACTGATGTTCTGTGCCCACCACGCTGCGGCACACCGCGAGAAACTGACGCAGGTTGCCGAGAGAATCCAGGATGAGACGAGCCGGTTGCGCGCCTGAGGGGGCGAAACCGGATGCAGAGGGGCCCGCATCAGCGGGCCCCTCTTTTCATGCCCGGCCCTGTCCACCGCGACCAGAGTTGCGCAGCGATCACAACTCGACACGGCTGGTTTCGTCCGGCGCGAGGCGCGATTTCGTCAGAGTCCCACTCCCATCAGCGCGTGCAGTGGGCCTTTGTCGGAAGGTCTGGCTACTCTGGCCACGTGTCTATCGGATCCAAGAATGTTGCCCACGCCCCACGGGACTATGAGGCGAAGAACCTCCTCGTCCTCGAAGGCTTGGAGGCGGTGCGCAAGCGTCCGGCCATGTACATCGGCTCCACAGATACTCGCGGCCTCATGCACTGTTTGTGGGAGATCATCGACAATTCGGTGGATGAGGCGCTCGCCGGTTTTGGTGACTCCATCGAGATCACTCTGGGCGCTGATGATTCGGTGACGGTGAAGGACCGGGCCCGGGGCATTCCCGTGGACAAGGAGCCCCGCACCGGACTCAGCGGAGTGGAAGTGGTCTACACAAAGCTCCATGCTGGCGGAAAGTTCGGCAACTCGTCCTACAACGCCACGGGTGGGCTGCACGGCGTCGGTGCCTCCGTGGTGAATGCGTTGAGCTCCCGGCTGGACGTGGAGGTGGATCGCAACAGCGCCACGTGGGCCATGAGTTTTCGCCGTGGTGTACCCGGCGTGTTCGACGGCGATGGGCCGGATGCGCCGTTCACACCACAGTCCGGACTCCGCAAGCTGGGCCGCGTCCCCAAGGCAAGGAACGGCACTCGCGTCCAGTACTGGACAGACAAGCAGATCTTCCTCGCCGACGCCGGGTTGTCGCTGACGCATCTGCAGGACCGAGCCCGGCAGACCGCCTTCCTGGTCCCCGGACTCACCATCACGCTCACGGACGCACGGGATGGTGAACCCACCACGGAGTCCTTCGTCCACGAGGGCGGCATCACGGAATTCGCTGATTACCTCACCCGCGACGCCCCCCTCACTGAGGTCATCCGGCTGCAGGGTCAGGACACCTTCACGGAAACCGTGCCGATGCTGGATTCCAGCGGTGCCATGACTGCCACGGACGTGGACCGAACCCTTGACGTCGACATCGCCGTTCGGTGGGGTACTGGCTACGACACGTCGTTCAAGTCCTTCGTGAACATCATTGCCACGCCCAAGGGGGGCACTCATGTGCAGGGATTCGAGCGGGGTCTTCTCCGCGCCTTCGTGAAGTCCCTGGACGGTACCCGCCTGTTGAAGAGCGGCGAGGAAGTACTGAAGGACGACTGCCTTGAAGGATTGACGGCGGTGGTGACGGTGCGTCTGGCCGAGCCGCAGTTTGAGGGCCAGACCAAGGAGGTGCTGGGTACACCCCCGGTGCAGCGCCTTGTGGCACGCATCGTCGAAGCAGAGATGTCGGAGTTCCTCACCAGCAGCAAAA
>CBDTVQ010000049.1:0-9776 GCA_965364045.1 uncultured Tessaracoccus sp.
CGGCTCAGTCCGCGAGCCGGTCCTTCCTGGCCCGAATCATCCCCGCCGGAAAGGCAGGGGAAATCTTCGGGCTATACGCCACCACTGGCCGCGCCGTGTCCTTCCTTGCGCCTCTTGCCTTCGGCGGCGCAATCCTCATAGGCAAGAGGTTCGCCGATGGTGATGCCCAGTACTTCGGCATCCTCGGCATCGTCCTGGTCCTGCTCGTCGGCCTTGTCGCAATGTTCGGTGTCAAGGAGAAGGGCCACGCGTTCGACTGACCCGGCCCCGGGTGACGACACGTGTCGGTAGGGTGATGCTCATCATGGACAAGGGATCAGCTGCCGGCGACATCGTTGTGTTCTCAGGCTCAGCGCATGCTGCTCTGGCCGACGACATCTGCGCACACCTGGCCACCAAACGAAGCGGCGTCAGTATTTCGCGCTTCAGCAACGACTGCCTCCAGGCGCAACTGCTGGCCAACTGTAGGCAGCGTGACGTCTACATCGTGCAGCCACTCGTGCCTCCCACGCAGGAGCACCTCATGGAGTTGCTCCTGATGATCAACGCGGCGCGGGGTGCCTCCGCCGGGAACATCACAGCCGTCATTCCGCACTACGCGTATGCGCGCTCGGACAAGAAGGACTCCTCCAGAATCTCCATCGGTGCCCGACTGGTGGCCGATCTTCTGGAGACCGCCGGTGTGGACCGGATCATCACCATGAATCTGCACGCACCACAGGTGCACGGTTTCTTCAGCGTGCCGCTGGACCACCTGACATCGCTGGGTGTGATCGCAAACCACTACCGCGGGCGGGATCTGACAGACCACGTCGTTGTCTCACCAGACTTGGGCAACGCGAAGCAGTCGACGCTGCTGGCCCGGCTGCTGGGCCTCCCAGTGGCCGCGGGCAACAAGCAGCGCCTCGCCGATGACAGGGTGATCATTGATTCCATCGTCGGCGACGTGGAGGGCAAGAAGGCCATCGTGCTGGACGACGAGATTGCCACCGGCAGCTCCATCGTGGAGATCGTGAAACGACTCATGGACTTCGGTGCCACTGGTGCCTCGGTGGCAACCGCCCACGGTTTGTTCACGGGGCAGGCCGTGGAGAAGTTGAGGACGAACCCGGACATCCATGAAGTGGTCTCCACGGACACGGTCCCGGCCCCCAAGAATTTCCCGGAGTTGCAGGTCATCAGCGTCGCCACCCTGTTCGCTGAGGCCATTCAGCGGATCCACGACGGCAAATCGGTGTCCAAGCTGTTTCACGGCGTGGACCCGTCCTACGCCCCGCCCCAGAAGGGGCTCTTCTAAGCTCCCCTGCCCGCTCAGTGCAGGCGACGGTAGCGCTTGGCCACTTCCCGCCACGTCGGGACGATAACGCCTTCGGCCTCCATCTGGAGGCGCAGGCGACGGCGGGCGACGAAGACACCCACGAGCCCCAGCGCGAAAAGCGGGAACTGCAACGCCATGGCCCATCCCAACTG
Source organism: uncultured Tessaracoccus sp. (assembly GCA_965364045.1). Lineage (GTDB taxonomy): Bacteria > Actinomycetota > Actinomycetes > Propionibacteriales > Propionibacteriaceae > Arachnia. The sequence goes on from CBDTVQ010000049.1 coordinate 1,471, forward strand.
CTCGGCGGTGTAGGCGCCGCCGTCGCTGACGGCGTCGAGGAAAAGCCCGATGGCCAGGATGATTACGGTGCCGCCGGCGAAGGACCCGGTGATGACCATCCCGTTGCCGGCTCCCAGCCGGTTCGCAGGAAGCTGGGTGCGTGCGTAGTCAAAGGCGATGCCAGTGCCGGGCCCACCGGCGGAGATGGACACCACCAGCACCAGCAACATCCACAGGGGCGCCGGTCCGGGCCACAGCAATACCGCTGCCCAGCTGATGATCATGAAGAAGATCACCGTCAGGACGAGGTTGCTGCGGCGCAGTGGGTGGCGGGCGGTGAGCCATCCGAGCATGGGCCCGATCATGGCGCCGAAGATGGCAGTGAGGCTGAACAGCACGCCGGCCTCGGTGGTGGATCGGCCCTCGCCGATGGTCAGGTAAGGGATCCCCCACATCAGAACGAAGGCATTGACGGGAAAACCAGAGGTCAGGTGCAACCAGAACCCCAACTGGGTGGCGGGGTGTTTCAACACCTGCTGGATCTGGCGCGGAATCTGGGCCGGGCTGCCGCCCGTGACCACGCGCTCGACACCCGGGGGAACGTCGCGGACGGCCAACAGGGAACACAGCGCCATGACGAGGCAGACACCGGCCGAGAAGAGGAATGTGGGCCGCCAACCGGCCACATCAATCAGCGGAAGCAGCACCGCCACCGCCGCCACCTGCCCCAACTGTCCGAGCATGCCGGTCAACTGGCTGAGAATCGGGACCCGGCTGGGCTTGAACCAGAAGGGCAGGAGCCGCAGGATGCCTGTGAAGATGGTTGCGTCACCGGCGCCCAGCACGATGCGGGCGGCAATGGCGATCCCGAACTCGTCGGTCAGAGCCACAGCCACCTGTCCGACTGTCATGACCAACGAGCCGGCCACCAGCATGCTGCGGGAACCGAATCTGTCCAGCAGTACGCCCGCCGGGATCTGCATCAGCGCATACGTGGCGATCTGCACCACGACGAACGTTGAGACGATGCCGATGGTGGTGCCGAAGTGCTCGGCCGCCTGTGTCCCGAGGACGCCGAGGGACGTGCGCTGCATCACGGCAGAGATGTAGGCAGCGATTCCCACACCCCAGACCACCCAGGCCATGGGGGAGGGGCGAACGTCGCTCTGTTTCACCTAGGCGTCAGTCGCGGAAGGTGGATGTGTCGATGACGTAGCGGTATCGCGCCTTTGAGGAGACGACGTCGTCGTAGGCCTGGTCGATGTCCTCGCCGCCGATGATCTCAACCCATGACCCAAGATCGTGCTCAGCGCAGAAATCCAGCATCTCCTGGGTCTCCGGGATGCCACCGATGTTGGAGCCGGCCAGCACCTTGTTGCCACCGATGAGGCCACCCACGTGGAGCTCATTGGGTGTTGTCGGGAGGCCGACGATGACCAGGACCCCTTCGGCTGACAGCAGGCGCAGCAACTTGTTGAGGTCCAGCCCGTCGGAAATGGTGCAGATGATGATGTCGAAGGAGCCACGCAACTCCTTGAAGGTGCTCTCGTCCTCGGTTGCGTAATAGGCGGCGGCGCCCATCTTCTCGCCGTCGTCCTGCTTGGACAGCGTGCGGCTGAGGACGATGGTCTCGGCGCCCATGGCCGCAGAGATCTGGACGGCCATGTGGCCGAGCCCGCCCATGCCCACCACACCGACACGCTTGCCCGGCCCCGCACCCCAGCGCTTCAGCGGACTGTAGGTGGTGATCCCCGCGCACATCAGCGGTGCCGCGTTGGCCAGGGGGATCTCGTCCGGGATGTGGAGCGCGTAGTCCTGTTCCACAACGAATGCCGTGGAGTAGCCACCCACGGTGGGTTTGCCGTCGCGACCGATGGCGTTGTACGTGCCGATCATGCCGCTGCCGGTGCAGAACTGCTGGTTGCCGTCCTTGCACTCCTCACACTCGCGGCAGGAATCCACGAAGCAGCCAACGCCGATCCGGTCACCCACCGCGAACTCCGTCACGTCGGAACCGATGCTGGTCACGATGCCAGCAATCTCATGGCCGGGCACCAGAGGAAACTTCGACTTGCCCCACTCCTCGCGCGCCGTGTGGATGTCGGAGTGACAGATGCCGGCGAAAGCGATGTCGAAAGCAACCTCCGTGGGGCCAGGATCTCGACGCGTGACTGTCGACTTGTGAAAGCTCCCGGTAGGAGAATCTATGACGTAAGCAGTGACCTCGGGCAAGGCAAACCTCCTGTGTGGGATCGCGCCCAATACTACGGCCTTGGACGATTGGACGAGGTTGGGGCTCTTCACAGCCACCCGGCATCCCGGGCTACACGCACGGCCTGGGCGCGGGTGGTGGTGTGAGTCTTCTGGATTGCTGAACTGAGGTGGTTGCGAACGGTTCCCGGTGACAGGAACAGCCCCGCGGCGATCAGACGAACTGGCGCCCCGCCCTCGGCTGCCCGCAGGATGTCGCGCTCGCGGCCGGTCAGCGGATTCGGCCCCGCGACGAGGGACTCCTCGGTGAGGGTGGGATCGAAGGAACGCAGCCCCGCGTGGATGCGTCGCACGGCTCTGGCGAGGCCTTCGGACGGCGTGTCCTTCACGAGGAACCCGCTCGCACCCGCTTCCACGGCTCGACGCATGTACCCGGGGCGTCCGAAGGTGGTCACGATCAGCACCCGACACGACGGCACCGCCTCGCGGAGTGCCCTGGTGGCGTCGATGCCGTCCATCCCGGGCATCTCGATGTCGATGAGGGCCACGTCGGGCTGGGTGGAGTGCGCGGCCGGAACCACCTCGTCGCCACGACCCACCTGCGCGACCACAGTGAGGTCCGGTTCGAGTTCCAGCAGGCTCGCCAATGCCCCACGGATCAGCGACTGGTCGTCGGCGAGCAACAGCCGGATCACAGCGTCACCTCCAGGCGGGTGCCGGCCCGTGGGTGCCCTGGCCGGGCATCGTCCATTCTCACCTTCCCGCCGACCTCGGCGACCCGCTCCCGCATGCCCCGCAGTCCGTTGCCCTCGGCGCCCCCTCGTCGGCCCACTCCGTCGTCGGTCACGGTGAGGGTGGTGTCCGAAACAGCAATTGTGCAGGACGAGGCATCGGAGTGGCGCACTACATTCGTGACGGCCTCGCGCAGGCACCAGGCGAGCAGTCGTGAACTCTTCTCGACGAGCTCTGGGAGCTCGGTGGGGCGCTCGACCCGGATGCCAGAGGCATCGAGTGCAGCTTCCGCTGCCGTCAGCTGGGATTCCAGGTGAGGTGCTTGGAGTGCTGAGACTGTGGTGCGGACATCTCCCAGCGATGAGCGGGCAAGCATCAAAATGTCGTCCAGTTCGGCACGCGCCCGCTCTGGGTCTCTGTCAAGCAGCTTTCCCGCCAGCTCCGCCTTGACTGCCATGACGGTGAGTGAGTGACCAAGGATGTCGTGCACGTCGCGTCCCACCTGTTCCCGTTGTCTGGACAGCGCCAGTTCGTGATTCAGCGTTGACCGCCGCCGCAGTGAATCGACGACACGACGGATCGGCAGCATCAGGGCGAGTGGGGCCAAAGCGATGGAAATCTGCAACAGGAGGTCCTGTGGTTCACCCAGCGCCACGATCAGTGTGATTGTCACCGCGATGGGTACGAGCGCGCCGACAGCGTCCCATGGCGTGGGAAGTCGGAACACCGGGATTGCCACCAGAAAGGGGGCCAGAGAGAGCGCTTGGGCGCCGATGGCTGGGACGGTGACCACCGCGAGCGCACCTAGGACCACCGTCCAAACCGCCGCTCCGCCGAACGTCCCCAGCGGCCCCGGGCTGGGATGCAGGTAAGAGATGAGGTAAACGATGGCGAACAGTGCCGTCGATGCGGCCGCCAGGACGCGCCAAGCCGCGGGTGCGTCGGAGGCTACGAGGGCGGTGATGGGAAAGACCAGGAACAACAGCCAGATCCCGCCAAACACCACGCCCGCCCGGTTGTTCGCGCGGTCTGCTGTGTCCGTCATTGCCTCCCAGCCTTACACACGCGACGTGCCACGTCGCGCGGCCAGCAGTGCGGTGCCAGCGAAGAGGGCTGTCCACACGACGACGTTGATCACGAGAATCCACAGATTGTCGGTGGATGACGTTCCCGCCGTCCATCCCTCCACCTGGGGCCACCGGGCCAGCCCGGCCAGACCGTAGAGCGGGGTGAAGCGTGCGATGGTGAGCATGACGCCGCTGAGCGGGACGAACAGGTTGCCGAAGAAGGACAGGACAACCAGCAGCCCGGATGCCACGCTGACGGCCGTCTCGCTCCGGAAGAGCAGACCGGCTGCCAACCCGTAGAAGGCAAACATGGCCGATCCTGCGACGACGATCGCCCCCGTGGCCAGCCAGCGCAACCGCGTGAGTTCAGCACCGGTCAGCCACCCGACAGCCATGACGAGGACGACCGGAAGCACCGCCATGGCGAGCGCCACCAGCACCTTGCTCGCCACATATGACCAGGGGGGTGCGGGCGTCAGCGCCAGGGTCCGACCCCAGCCCTTGGCCCGTTCCACGGCGGCTGAACCGGCGATGTTCGAAGTGGCGAGCACAGCTCCGTAGATGGCCATGGACGTCATGATGTAGGCGGATACATTGCCGTGACCTGCAGAAGAGTCGGCGCCCTCGGACATCCCCGAGAACATGAGGTAGAGAGCGGTGGGCAGCACGAGGATGAAGAACACGGATTCCAGCATGCGCATGTTGCGGCGGAAGTCGAGGATCGCGTAGCGCAGCATCGCTGTCGCTGTCTGGGGGCGATGGGGACTGGTGCGTGCCGTCGGACGGGCGAGTGTCTGTGTCATGAGCGGGCCTTTCCGGAAGTGGTGAGGTTGACGAAGGCGTCCTCAAGTCGGGCGGGGGAGATCACCAGTTGCGACGCCGATGTCCGCGTCAATAGATGACGCGCGAGTTCGTCGGTGTCTGAGGCTGTGCAGCTGAGCTGGTCGCCATGCAGCGTGTGGGTCAGGATCCGGGGGAGGTCTGCGGGTTCGCCGTCTGCCATGTCCCAGCGGCAGGAGAGCGTGTTGGCGCCGCCTCCTCCGCGGATGTCATCGGTGGTGCCGTCGGCCACGACGGTGCCGCTGTCGATGACGATGGTGCGATCGGCGAACTCTTCTGCCTCGTCGAGGTAGTGGGTGGCGAACACCACCGTGCGCCCCCGCTTGGTCTCGGCTCGCATCGTGGCCCAGAAGTCGCGCCGGGCATCGACATCCATCCCGGCGGTGGGTTCGTCGAGTATCAGTAGTTTCGGGTGGGGAAGGAGCGCCAAGGCGAACCTCAGCCGCTGCTGTTCGCCGCCCGAGCACTTGCTCACCTTGCGGGAAGCGATGCTCATCGCCCCCGCCCGTCGGAGGGCGTCGTCGACATCAACGGGCCCGTGCAGGGCGGCGACCATTTCCATGGTCTGGCGAACCGTGAGGTCATCCAGCAATGCGCCGCTCTGCAGGACCGCCCCCACCAAGCCCTGTTGGACGGCTTGCTGTGGCGTCAGGCCGAAGACTTCGACGTCGCCAGCGGTCGGACGGATGAAGCCGAGCATCATGTCGAGGGCGGTGGTTTTGCCGGCGCCGTTCCGGCCGAGGAACGCCACCACTTCTCCCTCGCCAATGGTGAGGCTGACGCCGTCGACGGCGTGGAGGTCACCTTCGGCAGTGTGGAAGGTCTTGCGGAGATCTCTCAGGGCGATGGCAGCTGTGGTCATGTTTTCAAGCCTCTCCGACAGGCTGCCGCAGTGGAACCGCCCCCTGTCACGACAAGACCATGACAAGTGTCAGGGCGTGGGGGTGTTCAAGTGTGATCGGGGTCACAGACCGGCCCGGCGTTGGGTTTGTACGTTGTTGACAATTCTAGGAGGAAGAAATGTCCACCACCGCACGCAGAACCAGAGCGGATGCGACCCCCACCACGTTGGTGGGCAAGGGTGTTTCCGGAATCATCGGCGGCCTGGCTGGAGGCCTCGTCTTCGGCATCATGATGCAAGCCATGGGCCTGATGCCGATGATCGCAGCCATGATTGGCGCAGAATCCATCATTGTTGGGTGGCTCATCCACCTGGCGATCTCAATGTTCATCGGCGTCACCTATGCCGTCCTGCTCGCTCCGGCCAGCTCCATGGTCATGGCCGTGGTCACCGGTCTTGGATGGGGGCTGCTCTGGTGGGTGCTGGGGCCGCTGCTCCTCATGCCCACTGCCCTGGGCATGGGGGTCTTCATGATCAACCAGACGACTCTGATGTCGCTGGTCGGTCATCTGATCTTCGGCGCAATACTGGGAATTGTCGCCACAATGTGGTTGCACCGGACCCAGAAAGAGGGGAGGGCGCAGGCCTGAAAACTGTTGTTGCGCGGAGGGTGGGGGGCGCGGGCCTGAGGGTGCTCGCGTCCTTACCCCTGCTTACTCCTGGCTGAGTGCTTCAATCCAGCTCTGTGGGGTGGATGCACCCGGCTGGGGAGTTTCAGCGTCGACGTCCGGGATGGAGCACTCGGGGACTTGGCCGGCCTCGGGGCCAAACTCCTTGCCACCAAAGACGTAGGTCTTGGCGAACTCGTAGTAGGCCGCATGCTCGCCGGTGTCGTAGGGATTCTCCAGGGCGCAGCGGCCCACATAATATCCGACGACGTCGGCGAAAGTCTCGGTGACGCTGCTCCCGGCGTACTCGGAGAAGCTGCCCTCGGAGGCGTACAGCTTCTTGAAGATCTTCCAGTACTCAGGCTCGCTGTAGCGATCCGAGTTCAAAACGTGGGCCATTTCGTGGGCCACGAGACGCACGAGGCGGCCGTCGTCGCCACTGTCCAGTGCTCTCTGGAACTTGGAGAAGTCCATGGTGACGTGGTTGGGCTTGGTGAGGCTCCAGTCGCCCCAGGCAAAACCGGAGATGCTGTCGGCGTTGATGCCCACGTTGCCATTGACCTTGGCCTGCAGTTGCGTCACGTAGCCGGAGCATTCCACGGCGTCGAGCGTCTGCCACAGGATCTTGATGGACCCGCGGCTGGCTTCAGTCCACTGCGGTCCGGTCAGTTCGAAGCCGAAATTTTCTGACAGGGCAGCCGTGACCGACTCAATGGGGGCCTCGTCTCCGGGCCACTCGTGGGTGACGGGACAGGGCGTCGGGATGCCCGCGACGGGTGCGACCGGCTCAGGAGCCAGGGGCAGCGCAGCCGCCTGGGATATGCCGAGGGACGCAAAAATCACCGTCACAGCAGTGGTGATTCCCACCAGCAGAGTGCGCAACTGCCGTCCCCTCAATCGTCGTGTGACCTAAATGTCTCTCAGGATTCTCAGGTATGTCAAACGAGCCGGGGTATTTGGCGGGTCCCACGCACAGTCAGTGCACGAAGATGCTGATGCGGCCACCGGCGGGGGTGTATTCGAGCCCTCGCCAATACCTGCGATGGCCACCCTGATTCGCCGACGGCCCGTCCAGAATCCGCGTCGCTCGCGCCGCATGCCCGAGACTTGGGTGCATGAACATGCAGACGGAGCGGCGCGGACGGAACCTCGAGAACCTCAGTCTGCTGCTCGGCGCCTTTGCGTTCGTGGCGGGTGGGGTGGTGGCGTTGCTCGTGGTGCAGCCTCCGGCGCCACTGTTTGGCAAGGGCTCCGTTGGCGAAGTTGCTGCCCTGATGGGAGGCGTCGTGTCCGGACTCGCGTTCCTCACCGTCATGCTCGTGATCGGCAAAAGTCTTCTGCCGTGGCAGAGACGGCTCACACGGTTCCGTCGGGTGGTGGATCTCGTGGGGCTGACGCTTGTGCATGCAGCGATCAGCCTCCTGGCCATGGCTGCGGTGTTCGCCGTCTTCGCGGACGCTTTTAGGGAGTTGGCGCTGGACAGGTGGGCCAGCAGCTTTCTCATTGCTGGCGCGTGCGCCGTCGGTGCCTACGTTGCGGCGAGTTCGGCCGGCTCCCTGACCACACAGTCGCTCTCGATGTTGGTGGCGGCCTTCCTTGTGACGGGTTTGCATTCTCCAGTGCTCTCACGTCGTCGGACCCCCAATGGTGGCAAGCCCATTTCTCTGCGCTTGGCACAGTCTCTGATGCGTCCGGGATCACCCTCAATTTCACGTTGATCCTGACAGGGGTGGTGCTCACGACGCTGGCCGATTTCCTCACCCACGACCTCGGCCGGTGGGCCCGCCACACCGGGGAGCCCGGCTGGAAGGTGTCCTTCGTTCGGATTGGGTTCATCGTGTCGGGGATCATGCTCGCGATGGTGGGCGTGATCCCAGTGAATCTCAGCCTCTTCTGGCACAACATGGTCACGTACGTGGCCGTCGGTGTCTTCGTCGTCATGCTGATCGCTGTGCCGTTCCTGTTCC
>CBDTVQ010000050.1:0-9752 GCA_965364045.1 uncultured Tessaracoccus sp.
ACAGGTGACCGCTCACACACTCTTGGGGGAGTTCGCCATGCCGCTCAATTCCTTATCCAATCGCGCCCTAAAAGTCGTCATCGCCACTGCGATGATCGTGGCTCTGGGGACGCCGTCGGGGGTGGTCACCGCAACCGCGGCACCTACCAGTCCCACCGATGCCACCGCAGTTCCGCACTACTTCGGTCCCTGGCCCAACTGGGCCAACAGCCCACTCACCCTTTCGACCGCCGCCGTCACCATCGACGGGGCCGGCAGCGACGCCCTGGGTGTCGCGGAGGTCGACCCGGTCACGGGCGGCATCAAGAGCATCGCAGTCACCTCACCCGGTCACGACTACGGCGCGGGCACCACCGTGACGATCGACGGTAGCTCCGGCACACCCGCCACAGCCAGCGCCACCATCAGTACCTCCGGGGTAGTCATCGGCTTCACCGGGGTCGTCGCCGGCGCCGGCTACACCTCGTTTGACGTCGCCCTGGCCGGTGGCAACGGGTCCGGCGCCACGGCCATCGCCTCCGGTGGGGTTGATGCCATCGCCATCTCTGACGGCGGCTCCGGCTACGTCATGCCGACCGTCGACTTCGATCTGCCTGACAGCCCCGATGGAACCATAGCCAAGGCCCACATCCCGATGATCGCCAACGGCGACGCCATCGACGGCATGGACGCCAACGGCACCGTCACCGACATCGTGATCGACGACGCCGGTTCGGGATACACCACGGCCCCGGCTGCCGCGGTCCGCAACGGTACCCAGTTCGATCCGGTGCAGCTTGCCGATGGAGGCACCCCCACGGTCGTCACAACGACAGTCGCACTCTCGGCCGTCAATGTTGTCGACTTCGGCGTTGACTACACCAGCAGTCCAACCGTAACCATCACCGATCCCACAGGATCCGGAGCCGGAGCTGGCGCCACCGCACTCACTGACATCGGCGCCGTGACGGCAATCGCCGTCGACTCCCCCGGGGATGGATACCTCACCAAGGGAATGAAGAAGTTCGTCGACGACCTGCCGCTCACGTGCACGCCCGGAGATGCGACCAACAACTGTCCCACAGGTGCCGGAGCCAAGTTCATCCCCAACGCCGTGCCCACCGAGACCACCTACAACGGCGTGAAAGCGGACGAGTACGTCATCGGCCTCGTGCAGTACCGCACCTCGTTCTCCTCAGAGATCCCGGAGGGCACTCTGGTGCGCGGCTATGTCCAGCTCGAGACGAGCACCAACACGGGAATCAGCCAGCACGTGGCACTGACGAACGAACTCCAGGATGGCACCACCGTGCCGGTGACAGGCGGCTACTTCGGGGTCACCTCCCCGCAGTACCTCGGCCCGTTCATCGGTGCCAGCAAGAACAAGCCGGTCCGGATCGTCTTCCGCAACCTGCTGCCCACCGGCGCCGACGGCGACCTCTTCCTCCCCACTGACAGCAGCATGATGGGCTCGGGCATGGTCCCGATGACGATGATGGATCCGGCTGACGACAAGACCGTCACCGACGAGATCCGCAACCCTGCGTGCAGTGAATACCCCAAGCCGGATTCCTGCTTCGCCGACAACCGCGCCACCTTGCACCTGCACGGCGGCATCACACCGTGGATCAGCGACGGAACGCCCCACCAATGGATCACCCCGGCCAATGAGACCACGAGCTGGCCGCAGGGCGTCAGTGTCCAGAACGTCCCGGACATGACAGAAACCGACGGCTCCGTCACCTGCGCCGCTACCGACGACGGTTGCTCGACGTTCTTCTACACCAACCAGCAGAGCGCACGAATGATGTTCTACCACGACCACTCGTGGGGCATCACGCGGCTCAACGTGTACGCGGGTGAGGCCGCGGGCTACACCATCACCGACGACACCGAGAAGAAGCTGGTCGCAGACGGGGTGATCCCCGGACCTGCCGACACGCTCCCCCTGGTCATCCAGGACAAGACGTTCGTCCCCAGCGACGGGCAGCTCTACGACACCCAGAACACCGACGGCACCACTGCCACCTACGGGCAGGACCCCACCTGGAATGCGGACCGCTGGGGCGGCCCCGGCAGCCTCTGGTACCACCACGTCTACATGCCAGCACAGAACCCGGGTGACTCCTCCGGTATGAGCGCCTATGGGCGCTGGATGTACGGCCCGTGGTTCTGGCCACCGGCTGCCGACACCAAGTACGGCACGATCCCCAACCCGTACTACGACCCGGCCTGCCATCTCGACGTCCCCTCGACGTGGAAGTACCAGACCGACCCCTTCTGCGAGCCCGAGGAGATCCCCGGCACGCCGAACATCTCGGCCGGCATGGAACAGTTCAACGACACCCCCATCGTCAACGGGGTGGCCTATCCCAAGGTCACGCTTGAGCCGAAGTCGTACCGTCTGCGGATGCTCAACGCCGCCAACGACCGCTTCTTCAACTTCCAGTGGTACGTGGCCGACCCCGATCCGGCCAACGGCAACGGCAAGACCGAAGTCAAGCTCAACGCGGCGGAACTGGCTGCGGCGCAGACTGACCTCAACGTCTCGCCCAACCCGGCGGACGCACTCAACAACGCAGCCGGCCCGGACTGGATTCACATTGCGAGCGAGGGCGGCTTCCTGCCGGCCCCCACTGTCGTCAACGGCCAGCAGCCGACGACGTTCATCACCGACCCCACCAGGTTTGATGTCGGCAACGTCGACAAGCACTCAATGCTCATTGCGCCCGCCGAGCGGGCTGATGCCATCGTCGACTTCTCGCAGTACGCCGGCAAGACGTTGATCCTCTACAACGACGCACCCGCGGCCTTCCCGGCCCGAGTCCCGTCGTACGACTACTACACGGGCGCACCGGACCTGAGCCCGGTCGGCGCACCGACCCCCCTGCCCGGCTACGGGCCGAACACCCGCACCGTCATGCAGGTGACCATCGCCAACTCGGCTCCGGCGCCGGCCTTCAACCTCGCCAAGCTGCAAACAGCGTTCCGGCACAACGCCGCCGGAACAGGTGTGTTCGAGTCGGGGCAGCATCCCGTCATCGTCGGACAGGCCGCCTACAACAGCGCATACGGCACGTCCTTCGCCGGGGCCAGCAACTGCAACGCCCCCAACTCCACGTCGACCCGTTGCGACGGGCTCGTCCGGGTCAGCGACACCACGACCTTCGGCTTCAACACGCTGAAGGCCCCGTCTGCCAAGATGACGATCCCGCTGGAGCCCAAGGCACTGCACGACGAGATGAACTCGACGACCTTCGACGAGTACGGCCGGATGCAGGCCACGATGGGGATCGAGGCGCAACCCCCCACCCCGGGCCTGCAGAACGTCACCCTCTATCCCTTCACCAACCCCGCCACCGAACTCATCGACGGCACCAACCTGCCCCGCGCCGACGTCGCACTGGACGTCAACGGTCTACCGGCCAAGGACATCAAGGTGAGCGCGATCAGCAGCGCAGCGGATGGGACGCAGATCTGGAGGTTCACGCACAACGGCGTTGACACCCACCCGATCCACTTCCACCTCTATGACGTCCAAGTCATCAACAGGGTCACTTGGGACAACATCATCAAGACGCCGGAGCCGGGGGAGCTCGGGTGGAAGGACACGGTGAGAATGAGTCCGCTCGAGGACACCATCGTGGCGCTTCGCCCCATCATCCCGAAGGTCCCCTTCGAAGTTCCGAATGCCATTCGGCCCCTCAACCCGATGATGCCGCTCGGATCGACAGCCGGGTTCAACAACACGGACCCGCAGGGCAATCCGACAGCACCCATCGTCAACTCTCTGGTCAATTTCGGGTGGGACTACATCATCCACTGCCACATCCTCAGCCACGAGGAGATGGACATGATGCGACCGGTCAGCCTGGCGATGCCACCAAACCTTCCCGATGGGTTGGCCACATCGATCACCGGTAGCGGAAAGAACGCCCGCGTGGTGCTCACCTGGAATGACAACTCGATCAGCGAGACCGCCTTCCTCGTGCAGCGCACGGCCGACGGGACGACGTGGACGGACCTGCAGACAATCCAATCCCCGCTCGACCAGCCCAATGTGCATGGCACCCGCTCCTACACGGACGCCACGTCGAACGGGAGCACGGCCTTTCGCTACCGCGTGGCCGCGCTCAACGCGGTCGGTTACGGCGGGGCCTACCCGAGCCTCACGGTCCGGTCCACCTCGGCAGAGGTGAGCGCCAACCAACCGGCCGCGCCGACGAACCTGACTGCCACCCTGCAGTCCGGACCCAGGGTCACTCTGACCTGGCGCGACAATGCGACCAACGAGACCGGCTTCATCGTGGAGCGCTCCGCCGATGCGGGCGCCACCTACACGACGATCGCCACCCCGGGTGCGCGGAGGAACACCGGCAACGTGTCCTACACCAACACCACTGCTGCCCTCGGCAGCAGCTACGTCTACCGGGTCAGCGCGGTGAACGCAGCCGGCAACTCGGCTCCGTCCAACACTGTCGCCGTGGATGTGCTGGTTCCGAGCGCCCCCACGGGCGTCACCGGGAACGCGGCACGGCGCGGCAACAGCGAGCGGATCACGATCCAGTGGACTGGTGTTCCGAACTTGACGGGCTACACGGTTCAGTGGAGTGCCACGGAGGCTTTCACCACGCCGGCCGGATCACGCACGGTCAAGGCCAATGCCACGTCCTTCACCACGGGCAATCTCTCGAGGACGGTCTGGTGGGTCCGCGTCAGCGCCACCAACATCCTCGGAACCTCTGACTGGTCCACGCCAGTGATGGTGGCGCCCGCCTGACGCCATCAGAGTGCAATCAGCCCAGCGGCACCCGGAATCTCCGGGTGCCGCTGGGTTGGTGCACGTCTCGCCACGATCGTTGACACCGTCCGGAACACATCCACCCGATCTTTAGCGAACTCGACCTTCAGGCCCCCCACCGCCGCGCGGCGGGTCCAAACCTGCCCACCTACCTGCGCGCGTGATCCTGCTGAGGTTCGCGTCGCATCAACAAGCCACGGAACAGCGTCCGCCGGACAACAACCATCCCGGGCAGCAGGTGCTCATAGCGATCGGCCAGAAGCGTCGACGCGGCGAAGGCCTCGATGGTGATGCCCTGTTCGTCGGCCTCGCGCAGCAGCGTGGGCCGGAGCACCTCAAACAGCACCTGGCCTTGGCCTTCTCCCATTCATAGAGGAAACCGTCCACGCGCCAGCCCACGTAGCTGCGGGCCTCGGCGGCAGAGGGACAGACCAAGCCATCAATGGTGTTGGCCGAAGAGGGCAGAACACCGTCATGGAGGCGAGACTAGAGACGCGACGCATGGGGCTGCGGTGGCGTGAAGATTCTGGCCTGCCAACCGAACTGTCGTGCGGCTTCGACGGCGTGGGGATCGGTCGCGGTGAAGTGCACGTCACCCGCCGCGACAGCCCCGCCCAACTGATCCTGCAAGCGCGCGTGGGCGAGCGCGAGAAGGTCGCTGCCGGGCTGGTTGGCGTCAGGGCACAGAAGCAACGGGCTGAGATGTCCAAGGCTGTGGCCCTCGAGTTCCGCGACGGCCTGGGCCTCGCTCTCGGTCAGCAGGAAGACAGGTGTCTCATTCGTGAGCAACCCGTCGATGAGGTCTACGGTTTCCTGCGTCGGCGCCTCTGGGCCGAGCAGCGTGCTCAGCGACAGGACGGCCAGTTCGCCGCGTGCCAGGAACTTCGCGATCCGCCACGGGACTGGAGTCACCAGTCGGAACAACTGGACGCTGGAGAGCGATACCCGCACCGGTCCCTGGCGAGTCTCCAGTGTGACCGATTCCTCGTCCCGCTCAGTCACCACTCCGACGGTGTCAGTGGGGCGGCCATCATCAGACATCCGGCGCACGGTCACACGCTGGCCAACAGGCACCGAGGCCAGGGATTTTTCGCTCATTCCACGGACCCTAGACCCATCGAGCCGCAGAGCCCCCACGAGACGCTTCTTCAGGCTTGGATCTGCGGTGGTCCAATTCCCGCTCCTCGCGACGGAACTCCTCACGGTCGTCATCGCCTCCACGGTGACCGCCTGTCAGAACTGATCACGGGTACGGGTCAAACCACCCACCACCAGGGGGAGGGCATCGCGGTCGGCTTCGAGCCAGTCGAATCCGTCCAGCTCTTCCCCTGCAACCCACCGCACCTCGTGGTGCGAATCTCCCGGCAACACGTCGTTCTCCAACGTGCACCACCAGAGTTCCATCTCCAGCAACTCCGAGATGGGCCACCGGCCACCTGAGGGCGGGTCCAGACGTTGACCAACGTTCACGGTCGCACCCAACTCCTCTCGGATCTCCCGGACGAGCGCAGCCTGCGATGATTCCCCCACTTCCACCTTGCCGCCGGGGAACTCCCACATGCCAACCGGCGGGGTGGAACGTCGGGCAGCCAGCACACGGACGGGGCGTTGAGCGTCGTCAATGATGAGCGCCCCCACCACCAATCGTTTGCGCATGTGAAACTCCTCGTCGCCCCGGATGTACGCCGTGGCCCACGCTATGCCACCCTGGGCACCATGGCTGATGAGTTGGCTGCGGGCCTGTATGAGCGACTGCTCACCGCCACACTGCATGACACGTTGTCCGAAAGCCTCGGATTGGAGGCGCTGACAGACACCATTGGCGCGGCCCAGGAGCCCATCGCGCTCACGCGTTACCTGGCGGAAGTGATCCATGAGGCCCTCACCCGTGAGAAAGACTCATCGAAGCGACTGAAGCTGGCCAACGACTTGCTCCAGCATCTGCGACACGACGACGAGGTACTGGACCCCGCCAAAGAGCTGTTGTCCCTGTCACCCCCTCCCCGGCCGGGTCAGGCATCACTCTCGCTCGTTCGTCCCACCACCCGACTCTCGGATCCAGCGCTGCTGACCAACGCGCCGGCTGAGCCGTCGATCGGGTCCGAGCTGCAGAAGGAGATGCCGTCGGCCAACCGCGTGGACCTGCTCTGCGCGTTCGTGAAGTGGCACGGCGTCAGGGTTCTGGAGGATCAACTCAGAGACCTCACAGAGCGTGGGGTCCCGCTGCGCGTGGTCACCACCACCTACATGGGCGCCACCGAGCGTCGCGCGCTGGACCGACTCGTGCGCGACTTCGGCGCCGAGGTCCGCATCCAGTACGACGCCCTGCGCACACGTTTGCACGCCAAGGCCTGGTTGTTTGAACGCGACACCGGTTTCGACACGGCGTACGTCGGGTCGTCAAACCTGTCGAGAGCAGCCATGCTGGACGGCCTGGAATGGAACGTCCGGCTCTCCCGCGTGGCGACGCCGACGCTGCTGGACAAGTTCCGGGCCACGTTCGAGTCGTACTGGAATGACCGCTCCTTTGAACACTATGACCCCGACGTGGATGCTGAGCGGCTGGACGCAGCCCTCGCCCGGGCGGGGACAGCAACGGGCGCCGAGCTCGCCCTCGATCTCTCCGGTCTGGATGTGCGGCCCTACCCCTACCAGCAGGCAATACTCGAGGCGCTGGCGGTGGAGCGCGAGGTCCATGACCGCCACCGCAACCTCGTCGTCGCCGCCACGGGCACCGGTAAGACGGTCATCGCTGCACTGGACTACCGCGAGTTGGCTCGCGGTGTCGAAGGGGGAAGGCCCTCGCTGTTGTTCGTGGCGCATCGTCGGGAGATCCTCCAGCAGTCGTTGCGGACGTACCGGGAGGTGCTGGCGGACGCGAACTTCGGCGAGCTACTGGTGGATGGTCAGCAACCTGAGCGCTGGCGGCACGTCTTCGCCTCCGTGCAGTCCCTCCACTCCGCCACGGTGACCGCTTTCGATCAGCGGGCGTTCGACATCGTCGTCATCGATGAGTTCCACCACGCCGAGGCCGCCACCTATCGTCGTCTCCTGGAGCACTTCCTGCCCGAAGAGTTGTTGGGCCTGACCGCCACCCCCGAGCGTGCCGACGGCGTGGACGTGCGGTCGTTCTTCGACGGCCGCACCGCGGCGGAGCTACGGCTCTGGGATGCGCTGGAGGCAGAACTACTCTCGCCGTTCCACTTCTTCGGTCTGGCCGACGGCACGGATCTGAGCGCGCTGAAGTGGTCGCGGGGACGCTACGACGAGGGCGAACTCTCGAACCTCTACACCGGCAACAACGCCCGGGCGAAGATCGTCATCAAGCAACTGCAAAGCAAAGTGCTCGATCCGGGCGGGATGAAGGCCCTGGGCTTCTGCGTCAGCGTGGCGCATGCGCACTACATGGCAGGCGTCTTCAACCGGGCAGGTCTGCCGGCTGCCGCCCTCAGCGGCGCCAGCAGCCGCATCGACCGGGAGCGAGTGCTCACCCAACTCAAGCGCGGCGAGATCGTCTGCATCTTCACCGTCGACCTGTTCAACGAGGGCGTGGACCTCCCGGACGTCGACACCCTCCTGATGCTGCGGCCCACCGAGAGTGCCACCATCTTCCTGCAACAACTGGGTCGCGGTCTGCGTCGAAGCCCCGGGAAGGCGGTGCTCACGGTGCTGGATTTCGTCGGTCACCATCGCAGGGAGTTTCGTTGGGACCAGAAGCTGCGTGCGCTCACCGGCCGCCTCCCCGGGCAGCTGGGCGACGATGTGCAGCGCGGGTTCCCATTCCTTCCGTCGGGATGCCAGATCATGCTGGACCGGGAGACACAGTCCTCCGTGCTGGCCAGCTTGCGCGTGCAGGTCCAACGCGGCAACTGGTCCACCCTCGTCTCTGAGCTGCGCAGCCTCGGCGACACGGACCTGCGCGGATTCCTGGATGCCTCGCAAAGGGACCTCTCGGATGTCCTGAAGAAGGGACAGAGGTCCTGGACGGAGCTTCGTCGCGACGCCGGCCTGCCCACCGCACCGGGATCCTCCGGGGAGACGCCACTGCTGAAACGTGTCCGGGCGTTCGCGCACGTCGATGACGCCGTCCGGGTGCGCGGTTACCGAGGCGTGTTGGAAGGGTCATTGCCCTATTCAGAGCTCGATCCCCCAGCCCAACGCCTCGCCCGGATGCTCGTGTTCTCCGTCTGGCCGAAGCTGGGATTCGGAGACTTCGACGCAGCACTGGATGCGCTGCGCCGGGAGTCGGCCGTGACCACCGAACTGGGGGACGTGATGGACCTCGCCTTCGACCGCAACCGTGTCCTCCCTGTGACACTTGGCGGAGGGTTGGCGCAGCTGCCGTTGCGCGTCCATGCCCGCTATCAACGCGAAGAGATCCTCTCAGCGCTGGACCATGCGTCGACCTCAAATCTGCCGGGCAACTTCCGTGAGGGCGTGCTGTACGTGCCACAGACGAATGTGGATGCCCTGCTGGTGACGTTGAACAAGTCCGGCAAGGACCGCTCCCCCACCACCATGTACAAGGACTACGCGATCAGTCAGGATCTGTTCCACTGGGAATCGCAGTCCCAGACGTCCATCCAGTCACCCACCGGGCAGCGGTACGTGGGCGGGGAGAGTCGCGTGCTGCTCTTCGTGCGGGACGACGCGAAGGACGAACTGGGCACGGCGCCCTACACCTTCCTGGGCCGGGCGCGGCACGTCAGCCACACAGGGAGCCGGCCCATCGCCATCACCTGGCGACTCGATGAACCCATGCCGGCCGAGTTGTTCCAGGCAGCCAAGGCCGTCGCTGGCTGACGTCGACGCCCGCCAAAAAGCCCCGCGCCCGTCTCGATCATCGCAGCCCGTGCCATAGGACGGGCGCGAAGACTTTGGACAGGTTCGTGGGCCTGCGGCGGTTTCTACCCGTCAGAATCCACCGCGGGTGGCGGGTCAGCTGGCTTCTCCTCGACGGGCTTCTCCTCCG
>CBDTVQ010000051.1:0-9614 GCA_965364045.1 uncultured Tessaracoccus sp.
CGGATCCCGACTTCGCACTGATCCGCTCCACCGTCATCGACGCAATCAGCGACTCCGAGGCCAAGGATGAGTCCGCGGCGGCTCAGGGTCAACCATCTGCGGCGCCTGTTGAAGATGAACCAGCCGACACCGAGTCTTCGGCGGAGGTGGAGCAGCAGGAGGCCTCGTCGATGGCACCCCTCCCAGAGGCAGACGGCTCGGATGAGGAGGACGCTCCTGATGATGCTGGGGTGCTCCCCATCTGCTCGGTCAGCTAGGTTGACGAGAAGACTTCTGCAAGAGAGAGGGCACCTCAGTGTCAGGTCACCCGAGCGTGAGCGTGGTCATGCCGATCCGCAACGAGGAACGACATCTTCGCGCCGCCGTGGAGCGTGTGCTGGATCAGCACTATCCCGGTGAGCTGGAAGTCGTCCTGAGCGTCGGCCCCAGCGCCGACGACACCCTTGCGGTGGCACGCGAACTCGCCGCGGTCGATCCGCGGATAGTGGTGGTGGACAATCCGACGGGGTTCACGCCGGCAGGACTCAACATTGCCATCGCGACGGCGCAGCACGACATCATCGTCCGCGTCGACGGTCATGGCGAGCTGAACCCCGGCTACATTGCCCACGCCGTCGGCACTCTGGAGAGCACGGGCGCGGCCAACGTGGGCGGCCTCATGGACGCGCAGGGGCACACTCCGCTGGAGCAGGCGATCGCCACGGCGTACAACTCACGCGTGGGGCTGGGTGGCGGAGGTTTCCACCTCTCCTCCACCCCGGCCGGCCCGGCACGGACCGTCTTCCTGGGGGTGTTCAGGCGAGACGCGCTGGCCTCGGTGGGTGGCTTCGACGAATCCCTCCACCGGGCCCAGGACTGGGAGCTCAACCACCGGCTGCGGCTTGCCGGACACATCGTCTGGTTCACCCCCGAGCTGCGCGTGGTCTACCGGCCCCGCTCCTCCATCCGGGCGCTCGCCAGCCAGTTCTTCCTGACGGGACGCTGGCGCCGCGAGGTGATGCGCCGCCATCCGGAGACGACATCACTGCGATATCTGGCACCGCCGGTCGCGGTGGCTGGGCTCGCCGTCGGAACGGCGGGTGGGCTGCTGGGTCTCCTGCTGCGCAACCGGCCGTTGAGCGCCATGCTGCTGGCACCCATTGTCTACGTCTTGTTCCTGAGCGGGGCAACGGCCACCATGCGCAGCCTCGCACCCGCCGCCCGTCTACGGTTCCCCCTCGTGCTTGCCGTCATGCACATCTGCTGGGGAGCCGGCTTCATCCGGGGGAACCCTGAGGGGTGACCCACAGCCTGGAGAAATGGACCACTCGCGGTTGAGGGAACCACGAGTGGTCCATTTCTCCAGGCCCCAGGACAGTGGCCCTTGCTCATCCCAAATCCACGCGCTCCTGAGTCCGGATTCTGCTGATCGCAGACTCGTCCGCGCCAATCGTGACAACAGTGGAGCCGCCGCCGAGCAGCGGAGCCACCAGCAGATCCTTCAACGTCTCCCAGCCAGCCGCGGGGTCCGTCGCCAGGAGACGCTCGGCGCGCGGGGCAACAGCACGGAGATCCTGGAACGTGATGTTCGGCGCCACTGCCACGTTGTCCGGGGTGAAGGGCTCAGCGACGTGATCATCCGGCTGTGACAGGACCTCGGCGTAGTCCGTACAGCCATCCGGAGCCGACGCGAAGCCCACACCCAAGGGATGCAGGGAGCAGGCCACCGTCATTCGCCCATCTGAAGTCGCTTCCGGTCCCGTGACCACCAGGACGGCGCCCGGATCCACGTCGAGAGCCACCGTGCATCCGCGCTGCCAACAGGCCGCCACCCACACCATCGTGACCCAGTGCCCGGGGTGCGAGCGGGCAAGATCCAGCTGAACGGCCTCGCCGGGGTCAACACCGAGGTCCTCGAGCATGTTGGCCGTCTTGTCCACCCAGTTCGCGAAGGTCACGGCCGAGAGCTCAATGCGGGCCTGTTCCCCGTAGTGGGTGAAGAAGGGCTGCGACGGAAGCGCGCCGAGTCGGCGACGGAGTGCGGAGATGGCCATTCCCTGATCGTAGGTGGTTCCCGGTCCTTGGCACTTGACGGTGATGCGCGAGGATACGGTGTCTGCCATGCGATATGTCGTCATCATGGCCGGTGGATCCGGCACACGGTTGTGGCCACTGTCCCGACAGGGAACACCCAAGCAGCTCCTGGAGATCTTCGGAGGCAAAAGCCTGCTGAGGCTGGCCTACGAACGGGTGGCCGGTATGGTGCCCGACGCCCAGATCCTGACCTGCACCTCGCGGGCCTACGCCGATGTGGTCTCTCAGCAGATCCCGGAGTTGCCGAAGGACAACATCCTGGGTGAACCCGTGGGACGTGATTCGCTGAACGCTGTTGCCTGGTCCGCCGGCGTTCTGGCGGATCGTGATCCGGACGCGGTGGTCGCGATGGTGACGGCAGACCAGATCATCGAACCTGTCGATGAATTCCGCCGCAGCCTGGAGCGGGCCTTCGACGTGGTGGACCTTCATCCCGAGGCGCTCGTCACCATGGGTGTTCTCCCCACCTCTCCCCACACTGGGTACGGCTATCTGCACCGGGCCGAGGCTCTCGAGGGGTTCGAGGGTGTTCATGCCCTCGCCGAGTTCAAGGAGAAGCCGGACCGGGAACTCGCGCAGCGCTACCTGGACAGCGGAGAGTACTGGTGGAACGCCGGCATGTTCGTCTGGCGGGCGCAGAACCTGCTGGACCAGTTGGCCACACTGCTGCCGGACACGGCAGAGAAGATTGCCCGGATCGTCGCGGATCCGGCCCTGCTGGACGAAATCTTTCCCACGCTGCAGAAGACGTCAGTGGACTACGCCGTCATGGAGCCCGTCTCGGCAGGCAGGACCGACGCTCGCGTGCTGGCAGTGGGGCTCGACGTCCAGTGGCGCGACGTGGGCGGTTACCTCAGCCTGGCCGAGCAGTTCAGCACCGACGCCGACGGCAACGCAGTGGAAGGTCTTGCCGTGACGCTGGACTCGAAGGGCTGCATTTTCATCAACATGGCCGGTGAGAAGCACCTGCTGGCGGGATTCGGTCTGCGCGACACTCTCGTGGTGCACACGTCCACATCCACCCTGGTGGCTCCGCTGGCGGAAAGTGAGAGGGTCAGGGAACTCGTCGAGGTTGTGCGCACATCCCACGGGGCGGATTTTGCGTGAGCACCCCACGCGCCATCGCCGATGGGTTTCGTCTCCGTCCTCGTCGATCGAGGACCCCTTTGCACACACCACTGACAAAAGTATGAGCGACTCGCCGCTATGGTTGACGGGAAGTGAATACCAAGTGTGTAATTCGTTTCGGAGAGAGGAGGCAGCATGGACAACAGCTGGACACTGGTCATGGATTCCGAAGGTGCGTATCCCTGGCAGGAAGAAGCATTGTGTGCGCAGACTGACCCCGAAGCATTTTTTCCCGAAAAGGGAGGGTCCACCCGGGAGGCGAAGCGTGTCTGCCAGGGGTGCACCGTCAGGACCGAGTGCTTGGAATATGCACTCGGCAATGATGAGCGTTTTGGTATCTGGGGCGGTCTGTCGGAGCGTGAGCGAAGGAAGTTGAGGCACGCGGTCGTCTGATCCTCATGCGATGATCGTCGGGCAATGGTGACGGCGAGCGCAGGAGGCGAGAACCCAAGGTGACCGACGAACCGCAGGAGAAGGTGGGTGGCGACGCCCTCTGGGCGTGGCTGGATGCTGCTGGGACTGACCAGCCGCGGGAGCAAATTGGTCCGGCATCCGTGACCGCCGTGATGGTGGTGCACAACTCGCGTCCCTGGCTGGCGAGACAACTGTTTTCCCTGGCGCGCCTCGATCCCCGGCCCGGACGGCTCATCGCCGTCGACAATGCGTCCACCGATGACAGCCCATCACTTCTGGCCCGTGAGGCGGATGAAGGTGTTCTGGATGCCGTCGTCACGCTGGGATCCAACGAAGGCTTCGGTTCTGCGGTGACCGCGGCACTGGGCGAGGATCGGCCGGAGTGGATCTGGCTGCTGCACGACGATTCCGCACCTTTTCCCAACGCCCTCGCTGCATTGCTGGAGGGTGCCGTGCACGAAGGTGCAGCAGTCGTGGTGCCGAAACTGTTGCAACCGCGTCGCCGCAACTATCCCGAGACGCTGGCCGAAGCGGGTCAGTCCATCTCCCGTGGGGGACGCCGCGTCTCGTTCGTGGACGCAGGTGACATCGACCAGCACCAACTGGAGGCCCGGCGGGTTCTGGGCGGCTCCACCGCGGGGATGCTCATCCGGGGAGACGTCTGGCGAGAACTCGGAGGACTGGCCCCGGAAGTACCCCTGCACCGCGACGGTGTGGATCTGGGGTGGCGTGCCGGTGAGGCGGGTCACGTCGTGACCACGTGGCCACCTGCAGCCCTGACGCATCGGCAATCCGGTCGGACGGGGGAACGCGCCAGTTCTCCGGCCGTCCATCCCCACCAGTCCGACAGGCTGGCCGCCCTGCGTGTGGTGGCGGCCCGCGGAGACAAACCCTCCGGGCGGCTGGGGTTGCTGATGGGAAGCCTGCTTCGCGCCGGCGGATTCCTGGTGGGCAAATCGCCGTCGCTCGCGGGCGCGGAGCTGCGAGCGGCCCGCACCTTCGCTGCCACACCCGAGGCAACCGTGGCACTCGCCGCCCGCACCGCGGACAAGGCTGCCAGCGTTCGCGGACTGCTGCCCGCCCGCACATGGTCCTTCTCCCGCAGTGCCGACCAGATGGGCGCCGGTATTGCCGAGCGCTACCGTGATCTCAGCCGCAACGAGACAGACACCAGTCTTGATGAACTCACCGGTGACGACTTCGCCGGCACCCAGTCCGCCCGACGGAGAGTCTCTCCTCTCCTGCTGCTGCTCCTGCCGCTGGTGGTACTCGGGATCGTTGCGGGGCGCTCCTTGTTCGGGGCGGAGAGCGTGGCAGGCGGTGGCATGCTGCCGGCCCCGGCCAGTCTGGCGGATGCATGGGAGGCCTATCTCCGTCCCCACGTCGGCGTCGCCGGGGCGAATGCTCCCTGGCTCGCTCTGGCGGCCTTCTTCTCCACCTTTTTCGTGGCATCACCCGTGGTGTTCTCCGTCACTGCACTCCTGCTTCTGCCTGCCCTGGCGGGGGGTGCGGCGTGGCTGTCGTTGCGAGGTTGTGGGTTCAGGGCAGGTGTCGCCGCGGCCGGTGCCGGAGTATGGGCGGGAGCAGTGGTGCTGCTCGGTATCGTGGGCGCCGGCGACCTCTCCGGCATGGCCCTGGGCGTCATCGGGCCCCTGCTCGTCCGCAGCGTCCAGAGGCTCATCGATGACGACTCCACCGGAGCCGAGCGCCTTCGCAGTCCCGCGGCAGTCGCCCTCTGGCTCGTCATGGTCTCGGCCGCATGGCCGGTGATCCTGCCCGTCCTCACGGCAGCCGGTGTCATCTGGGCTGTGCGCGCCCGCCGACGGTGGGCGGACATCGGCATCGCAATCGGTGTTCCCTGGCTGTTCATCGCCCCCTGGATCCCGACGCTGGTGCGCTGGCCGGCGCGACTGCTGATGGGGGCCGACCCCTTGGCCTGGCCGGATTTCCCACCCGCCGGATTCGCCCTGCTGGCCGGGCGAATCCTCCCGTCCGGCATCCCACCGTGGGTCAATGTGATCTTCTTCGGCTCCCTGCTGGTGCTCAGCACGGTGGGGCTGTTCCGCTTTTCCGGCCGGCGCAGCCGTGCGCTGGTCCTGGCCGCCATTGCCGTGCCCCTGTTGGCAGGCGTCCTGTCGTCGCGGGTGGCGTTGGCCACGAACGGTGGGGAGGCCCGGGCCCTGTTGTCCGGGTGGGCGCTGCTCGTGGTGGCGGCGATGCTCGCCCCCGCTCTGCTGGCCCTGTGTCCACCTGAGGACGACGGAACACCCATGTCACGCCCGGTACGTTTGGGGACCACTGTCCTGGCGTTGCTGGGCGTCCTCGCCATGGGGTCCTGGGCCTGGGTGGGGTTCGATGGTCCCGTCGGCCCGTCTGCCAGCCAATTGCCGGGCTACGTCCGCGACGTCATGGCATCCGCGCGGGATTCTCGTGTTCTCATGCTGCAGCGCCCCGATGACGAGACCCTGAACTGGAACGTTGTGGACGCACGAGCGCCGCAGTGGGGAACCGGCGAGGCTGAGCTCACAGGCGCCTTCACCGAGGAATCCGGCCGCATCGTGCAATCGCTTGGGGCCGCCACGGTGCCGGAGGACCTGGCGGCGCAGCTCACCGCCATGGGTTTCAGCCACCTGTACATGGCTGGTTTTGACGAGGAGGAACTCGCCGGCGTGGGGAACGCGCCCGGTCTGACCCGTGCCGCCGTGCGCGACGGTGACGTGGTCTGGACCGTCGCCGGGCTGCCCAGCCGCATCCGCCTCGTCGAGTCCCGCAGCAGTGCGCCGGTGGTGGATGGCATGATCGCACCCAGCGACGTCCCACGTCATCTGATGCTTGCGGAGGAGTCCGATTCCAAGTGGTGGGCCAGCGTGGGCGGCGTCGATCTGCAGCGAAGTCCGGACAGGCCACCTGTGACGTTCATGCTCCCCGAAGATGTGGACGGCGAGCTTGAATGGGGACTGCGTGGCGCCTGGGGTGCCCTCGGGTGGCAGATCGCGCTCATCGTCGTGGCACTCGTCCTCGTGGCGCCCACGCTGGGATCCACGACCACGGCGCGCAGGAGCAAGCCATGATGCGCAACCTCCTGACCATCGTCACGCTCTTGGCGCTGCTCGGAGGCGCATGGGCGCTCACCAACGTGGCACCGGTGCCGTTGCCGCGCACCATCGAAGTGGTGCCACCCGTCGAGAGCAAGCTCGTCTGTGCGAACATGACCGCTCCCGGAGTGCTTTTCGTCACCGGCGCGGATGCGATCACGCCACTCGGCCAGGAGAGTGCGGCAGCGGCCGGCCCCACCATCGTCGAGGGCTTCGAGGAACCGGCCATCATTCGTGGAGGGGCGGGCCTCACCGGCGGGGACACGACAGCGGCTCCGGCGGCCCGTGCCCATCTGCCCTGTTCGCCACCCCGATCCCGGGGGATCATCACCGTGCCCAGCACCGCGAGCACAGATCTTCTCATCGTGAATCCCGACGCCTCAGAGGCCGTCGTGGACCTCACTCTGTACGGCGTGGACGGTGAGATTGTGGCGCTGGGTGCACGGGGCATCGCAGTCGGACCCTTCTCCAGCCGCACCATTGCCCTCTCGGTTCTCGCTGATGTGGACGGTCCGGTGGGGGTCGTGCACCGCGCCAGCCGTGGCCGGGCAACCGTCGTGGCCCGCACCGTTGCACCAGGCATCCTGGAAGCAGCCACGGCCTCTGTCACGGGCACGGAACATCTGCTGGCAGGTGTTCCTGCGGGCGCTTCCTCGGTGTCGGTGCTGGTGACCAACCCGGGCAACGAGCGCGCCACACTGCAGGTGCAGGCGCTGGGAGCGGCTCTGGGCTATACGCCAGAAGGTGGCGCGGACGTCAGCGTCGAGGCGCACAGCAGCGCGTCTGTGGACCTTGCTCTCTCGCTGGCGGGCGAGGCCACCGGTTTGCGCATCACCGCCGACGTGGACGTGGCAGTGACGCTCAGCACGGGAGTCGAGACAGATCCCGCCTTTGCCTCTCCGGTGTCGGCGGCCATGGAGCTGGGTGCCTTCGCGCCGGCGGGAGGGACGCTGCAGCTGTCCAACCCCGGGACGAAGGAGGCAGATGTGGAGGTCACAATTGGCATCATCGATTCTGAACCGACGACGACTTCCCTCACCATCCCCGCCGGTGTCACCGCCACGGTGCCGATGGGTGCAACGGCCCCGCGCGGTCAGACGGTGAAAGTCGTTTCGAACTCGGCCCTGTTCGGGGGCATCGTCGACGTCGTGGAGGGCACCACCGTCGTGCCCCTGGTTTCCCTGGTGGAGCCGGACGTGACACCTGTCGACGCCGAGATCGTGCCCACACTGCGATGAGGATTTGAGGTCAGTACCCACCGTGTTCATTGGTTTCGGCACGCTCGTGAATGTGTTCACGGTCCTGGTTGGCGCTTCACTGGGGCTCCTCATCGGCAATCGCCTGCCGTCGCGCACCCGCTCCCTGGTGACCGACGCTCTGGGGCTGGTCACCATCGTGATCGGCGTTTTCGCCTGCCTGTCGATGAACAGCGACGCCGTCGTCGATTCGCTGGGTCGTGGTGTGGGGCTGCTCGTCGTGCTGGGAGCGCTACTGCCGGGGGCCCTGCTCGGGTCCTGGCTCAAACTGACCGAACAACTCGAGCGGGGAGCCGAACACCTGAAGACGCGCTTGGGCAGGGGCGGCTCCCAGCACTTCGTGGAGGGGCTCATCACCCCGGTCCTGGTCTTCTGTGTGGGACCTCTGACGATCATGGGGTCCATCACTGATGGCCTGGGCCTCGGGTCGCAACAACTGCTGGTCAAGTCCGTGCTCGACGGGTTCGCCTCCATCGCCTTCGCCGCGAGCCTCGGCGTCGGGGTGTTGTTCTCCGCTGCCGCCGTGGGGTTGATTCAAGGTGGATTGACGCTGGCAGCGTTCCTGCTGGGCGGCTTTCTCGTGCCCCTGCAGGTGGATCTCCTGGAGGCCACGGGCGGTGTCATTCTCATCGGACTGGGGCTGAGACTGCTGGAGATCCGCGAGATCAGGGTGGCAGACATGCTTCCGGCGCTCATCCTCGCCCCGATCCTGGCATGGGGAGTCGGCGCCGTTCTCGCATAGCCGCTGAAGTCAACAGCGGGGGCGGGACACCGGAAGGGGCTCAGTCGTCCCAGTCAGTTTCGTCGATGCCCGTCAGTTCCTGGATTCCGACGCCGGTCAGAGCGCTCAGCTGCTCGACGATCGTGCGGTACACGAGACGGCGCAACTGTGGGCGGCTCGCCACACGGTGCTCCAGGGGGCGCTCGTACAGCACCACCTGTGCCTTGGAGGAGCCGGTGCCCTCGAGAGCCGCTGACATCGGGACGCGATCCGCGGAGAGTGTGGGAGACCACTGCGGCACGTCCTCCACACCCACCAGGATGCCGTCGAAGGCGCGAGGATTGACCGCGGCGACGGCGGCCATCGCATCCGTCACGCACTCGTTGAAGAACTCCGAGCGGCTGGGACGGTGCAGCGGAACGGGAGAGGACGAGAAGGCGTGGGGGAGGGCAAGGGGACCGCGGATTCCGCGACCATGTCGATCCCTACTGCGTGGCATGCGGCAACTCTAGCGATTGTTGCGGGTACCCTCGTCGGGTGCGCCGATGTACAAAGACAGCCTGCCTGTCGCCCGCCGTGGCAACCATGACTTACGTCTACGTGGATTCGACGGCTGTGGTGGGTCCGCTCACCGACAGCCACGTCCCCGGAGCCTTCGACCTGTGCGTCGACCACGTGCAGCGGACCAGCGCCCCCCGTGGGTGGGAAGTCATCCGGCTCCCGCTCGAGGATGCGCCACCGGTGAGGATGCCACAGGATGACCTGTTGGCCCTGGCAGACGCCGTGCGGGAAATCGGGCTGCGCCACGACGATCCCGAGCCCGTTGCCACACAGCTGTCGCTTGAACCCGAGGTCATGCGCACCGCCGGACACCTGCGCCTGCTGGGGAGCGTGGACTAGGCTTCCCCTCGTGCTGACACCCGGGAT
>CBDTVQ010000052.1:0-9364 GCA_965364045.1 uncultured Tessaracoccus sp.
CACGGCACCGATCACGCGTACGAGGGTTCGGACGGGGCGGACAGTCCGCTCTACACCCGCCTCGGCTACTCCACGGCCACCGCGCCGCTGCTAGATGACGACAGCTGGGCCAACCCGCTCGACAATTCCATCGTGCTGCTGGACGCCGACGGGCGGGCGAGCCACCGCACCGGCATGGAACTTCTCGACTGTCGGGTGCTGGACACACCGGATGGGCGTGTGGGGGTAGCCGATTCACTGGCTCAGGCGCACTGGGTGCATGCTCGGCCACCGGTGCAGCAGGATTCCACAGGTTGGTCGGGGACGGCCACTGCCGCGGGCGAGATGCGCACGGTTTCAGTTGTCCGGGACACGTGGGAGATTCGCTTGGCCCACATCAGCGAGGCTGCGCCCACCGCCCGCACCACCCGCTTCGGCGGCTGGCCACTACCCGTCGATTCCTCGTCCGATGTCATCACCAATTCCGGTGCCAGTTCCGCTGGAGAGCACCTCACAACACGAGTCACGGCACTGACCGTTGGCGGCATCCCGGGGATCGACCACCGGAGCGACGCCACGCCGCTCTCTGAGGACACCACAACGCCCTTCATCACCTTCCCGACCCAACCGGACCAGTGGCAGGGGGTCCTGTTGGAGTTGGGCTCCACCACCACGACGGGCGAGGCGCACTTCACGGTCTCGAGCTCTGACACTGACACCCTCTTCACCATCACCTGGCCTGATGGGAAATTCACGTCCATCCGACTCCCCCACCCATCGAAAGGCAACCCGATGTCCACCTCCCCCGCCGTCGACAGCGCTCTGGCGACACTTCAGCAACTCGACGACCAGTTCGGCACGCGCTACCCCGACGACTGCACCGTTGATGGTGTCTATCCCTTGCGCGTGGCCCAGTTCGGCGAGCCCGAGGGCGGCAACACGGAGTGGACCACCAGCTTCGTGCCGGGAATGTTCTGGGCCGCCGGTGACCTCACCGGTGATGAGAAGTGGTATGACGCCGGGCGCCGCCACATCCCCAGCTTCGTGGACCGGATCGCTCGCTTGGTGCACGTGGACCACCATGACGTGGGCTTCCTCTACACACTCTCCTGCGTCACCGCCTGGCGCCACGACGGCGACGAAGTGGCGCGCGACGCCGCCATCGCGGCTGCGGACCAGTTCATGACACGCGTCATCCCGAGCGTGGGCATTTTCCAGTCCTGGGGTGACCTCGACGACGAGGCCCAGGCCGGACGCGCCATCATTGACAGCCTCATGAACATGCCGCTGCTGTACTGGGCCACAGAGGTCACTGGCGACCCAAGCTACGCCGAGGCCGCCGCCCGTCACGCCGGCCTGCTCGGCAAATCCATCATCCGCGAGGACGACACCACTCACCACACATTCCATTGGGACGTGAAAACGGGTCAGCCGGTGCGCGGCACCACGGCACAGGGATACTCCGATGAATCCACCTGGGCACGCGGCCAGGCCTGGGGTGTCTACGGCTTCGCTCTCAACTACCTCCACACCGGCAACGAGGAACTCCTCGAGGCCTCCGAGCGCTGCGCACGCCGCTTCCTGGACCTGCTTCCGCAGGACAACGTGCCCTTCTGGGACATGATCTTCACCGACGGCAGTGACCAGCCGCGTGACAGCTCGGCCGGAGCCATCGCCGCGTGTGGATTAATGGAGCTCGCGAAGATCACCGGCAGGACGGAGTATCAGGAGGCCGCCGATGCCATCCTCGATTCCCTGGAACAGAACTACGCCACCACAGCCGAGGGCCCCGAGAACTGCCTGCTTCTCCACGGCGTCTACGCCCTGCACGGAGGCCGCGGCATCGATGAGGGCAACCTCTGGGGCGATTATTACTACATGGAGGCGCTGCTTCGCCGCGCCCGCCCCGACTGGGTCTCCTACTGGCACCCGGCCGCAGAACAACGCAACGCCTGATCCCCCAATACCCGACAGAATGAGACAGCAACGCATGATTCTCGAAGACTTTTCTCTCACCGGCAAGGTGGCACTGGTCACCGGAGCCACCCGTGGCCTCGGACAGGCCATGGCCATCGCACTGGCCGAGGCCGGCGCTGATGTAGCGCTCGTGGGCAGCACGAAGCCCGCCGAAGCCACCGCCGAGAAGATCCATGCTCTGGGCCGAAAGACCCTGAACCTGACCTGTGATCTCTCCGCAGCCTCCGTGGCAGAGCTCGCCGCTCTGGTGGACGACGTCGTCACCGAGTTCGGGCGCATCGACATCCTCGTCAACAACGCCGGCATCATTCGCCGCACCCCCGCGATGGACTTTTCTGAGAAGGACTGGGACGACGTCATCCAGGTGAACCAGAAGGCGGTGTTCTTCCTGGCACAGGCCGCAGCCAATGCCATGAAGGACGGCGGCGATGGTGGCAAGATCATCAACACGGCATCGCTGCTGAGCTATCAGGGTGGCATCAACGTGCCGTCCTACACGGCCAGCAAGAGTGCCGTCGCAGGCCTCACACATGCCATGGCCAACGAATGGGCTGGCCAGGGCATCAACGTGAATGCGATCGTCCCCGGCTACTTCGCCACCGACAACACGGCCCAGCTGCGCGACGACGAAGACCGTTCACGTTCTATCCTCGAGCGCATCCCCGCCGGCCGGTGGGGCGATGCCGAGGATCTCGGCGGCGCCGTCGTGTTCCTCGCGTCCAATGCCTCCCGCTATGTTCATGGCACCCTGCTTGCCGTCGACGGCGGCTGGCTCGGCCGCTGACCTCCAGCCAATCTTCAATTCCCCAGAAATAGCCGTCTCGCATCCCGCGGGACACCTGAGAAGGAGCAGCAACATGGAAAACCGTTACGCCAGCGCCCCGGAGCACGTGGCAACCATGAAGACCGAGGAACTGCGCGAGCGCTTCCTCGTGGAAGACCTCTTCGTTGATGGCGAGATGAAGTTCGTCTACAGCCACTACGACCGCATCATCATGGCCGGTGCGGTGCCCACCAGCGGCACGCTCACCATGCCCACGCCCGAGGCGCTCCACACCGAGCACTTCTTCGACCTCCGCGAAGCCGGCATCATCAACATCGGCCAGGACGCACGAGTCACCGTCGACGGCACCGAGTACACACTGCCCCGCAAGGGCCTGCTCTACATTGGCCGTGGCACCAAGGAAGTCACCTTCGAGGCACCGGGCCGCTTCTACCTCTACAGCGCCCCTGCACACACCGCATACCCCACCACGCTGGTTGGTCCCGAGGACGGCAACGTCAAGGAACTCGGCACCAAGGAGGCCTCCAACGAGCGCAAGCTCCGCCAACTGCTCTTCAATGGTGACGTCAAGAGCTGCCAGGTCATGATGGGTGTCACCACCCTCGAAGAGGGCAGCATGTGGAACACCATGCCGGCACACACGCACGACCGCCGAATGGAGTCCTACCTCTACTTCGAGGTGGCCGACGATGCCCGCGTGGTCCACCTCATGGGTGAGCCCAGCGAGACCCGCCACCTGATCGTCGGCAACGAGCAGGGTGTCATCTCGCCCAGCTGGTCCATCCACTCCGGGGTGGGCACCAAGTCCTACTCATTCATCTGGGCCATGGCCGGCGAGAACCAGGCGTTCGATGACATGGATTCCGCTCCGATCGCGGGGATGCGCTGATATGAGTGATGATCTGCTCGCTCAGCTTGGCGCCCACAGGCTCGTCCCCGTCGTCGTACTCGACGATGCGGCCGATGCCGCCGGGCTGGCCGGAGCACTCGTGGCCGGCGGACTGCCGGTGGCCGAGGTCACCTTCCGCACCTCGGCCGCCGCAGAGGCGATCGCCATCATGGCCCGGCGCGGCGACATGCTCGTCGGCGCCGGCACCGTGCTCACTGTGAGCCAGGTTGACGAGGCCGTCGCTGCCGGGGCGGGATACATCGTCTCCCCCGGTCTCAGCAAGGCTGTGGTGCGGCGCTGCCAGAAGATCGGTGTCCCGGTGCTGCCCGGTGCAGTCACCGCCACTGAGATCACCCGCGCCATCGAACTGGGGCTCAGCACCGTCAAGTTCTTCCCGGCTGAAACCTCCGGCGGCGCCGCCGCCATCAAGGCGCTGTCCGCTCCTTTTGGTGGGATGAAATTTGTTCCGACGGGTGGTATCGGCCCCAAGAACATCTCCGAGTACCTTGCCCTGGACTGTGTGAGCGCCATCGGCGGCTCGTGGATGGTGCCGTCGGCCTTGGTCCGCGCACAGCAGTTTGAAGAGATCGCCCAGCTCACGCGCGACGCCGTCGCGCTGGTGAAGTAGTCAAGGAGGACTTGCGAATCATGGTGGAACTTCGTCCGGCCGATGAGTGCCGTTTTGATGCTGTAGCCCTGGGTGAGGTGATGCTCCGGCTCGATCCCGGGCCCGGCCGCATCCGCACCACCCGCAACTTCGCGGTCTCCGAGGGAGGTGGTGAGTACAACGTGGTGCGTGGACTTCGCCGCTGCTTTGGTCTCCGCACGGCCGTGGCCACCGCCTTCGTGGACAACGCCGTCGGCCGCCTCGCCGAGGATTTCATCCTGACAGGCGGTGTCGACACCAGCCTGGTGAAGTGGCTGGACTTCGACGGCGTGGGGGTGGCGGCCCGTAACGGTCTGAACTTCACAGAGCGTGGCTTTGGTGTGCGGGGTGCCCTGGGTGTCTCGGACCGCGGCCACACGGCCGTCAGCCAGATGAAGCCCGGCGACATCGATTTCGATGATCTCTTCGGACGCCAGGGTGTTCGCTGGTTCCACACCGGCGGCATCTACGCGGCGCTGTCCGAATCGACCGCGGAGGTGGTGCTGGAAGCAGTCACCGCAGCGCGCCGCCACGGCACCGTCGTCTCCTACGACCTGAACTACCGGCCCAGCCTCTGGAAAAGCATCGGTGGCAAGGCGAAGGCGCAGGAGGTCAACCGGGAAATCGCGAAGCACATTGACGTGATGATCGGCAACGAGGAGGACTTCACGGCCTCCCTCGGCCTGGAGATCGAAGGCACCGACGACAACCTCACCGAACTGGAGACCGAACACTTCGCGAGCATGATCTCCCGCGCAGTGGAGGAATTCCCCAACTTCCAGGTGGTGGGAACCACGATGCGCAGCGTCAAGTCCGCGACGGTCAACGGGTGGGGCGCGATTGCATGGTCCAAGGACACCGGCGTGGTGGAATCCATTCACCGCCCGGATCTGGAGATCTTCGACCGTGTGGGTGGCGGCGACTCGTTCGCCTCCGGCCTCATCTACGGCCTGATGACCGGTGAGCCGCTGCAAACGGCCGTCAACTACGGCGCTGCCCACGGCGCCCTGGCCATGACCACACCGGGCGACACGTCCATGGTCACGGTGGACGAGGTCGTCAAGCTCGCCGGTGGTGGCGGAGCGCGCGTCGACCGCTGATCAGGATTCGACACAGCAACACCCGCCCCAGGCCCCCTTCACGATGGTGAAGGGGGCCTGGTCATGCCCGGCTGGCCCATGGGCACCCTTGCCCGTTCATCGGATTGTCATACTGGGGGGCATGGCGCAACCTGGCTGGTATCCGGATCCGGGTGGCTCCGGCGCGCCGCGGTACTGGGATGGCCGTGGTTGGTCCTCCCACACCAGTGATGGCGTTTCCTCCAATGGTCCCGGCCACGCGGGCGGATCGAGGCGCTCGACCATCATCGGGATCGGCGCGGGACTGCTTGCCATCGTTCTTGTGGTCGCCGTCATGATCTGGCAACCCTGGAACTCATCCACGTGGCTTGCGCCGAGCGACACGAATTCGGCCAGACCCACAGGTAGCCAGTGGAACGAACTGGAACCCACAAAGACCCCCAGCTCGCCTCAACCCACCGACGATGCGGGCCGCCCAATGGCCTGTCCCCTCATTGACGCGCCGGAGAGAACCAGGCAGGGCGAGATGTACGTCTCGGGCGAGATCGCTTTCCGAGGGGTCCCCGGATGGTCGGAGGAAGGGGGCGGGTGGACCATCGACTTCGCATCGATGCGCTCCGGCCAGGCAGAGGCCGTCACCCCCAGGTGGATCGCGGTCACCGCCATTGGACAGCTCAGCACGACAGACTTCAGCCCCGATGCACGCACAGCGGCCCTGCAGGTCAGCGACTGCCTGTCCTCGTCGTTCTTCTACTCAACGTTGGACTACCGCGAACGGTTGCAGGACGAGGTCTTCACCACCGCTGACGGTGTGGACGGTTGGATCATCCGCGAGAACTACTGGAACATACCCAATCAGGACGTGACGGGCGACGAGGTGGTGGTCGTGGTCCTGCAGGCCGGCGGAGACAATACCCTCACTCTGTTCCACTCCCAGGCACCCATCGAGGACCAGGAACGCAAGGATCTCGTGGCCACCGCTTTGGACTCGCTGTCCAGACGATGACCGCACCTCAGCGGTGCTCCTACACTGGTCACCGTGTCTGCACCCGGCTGGTATCCCGACCCCTTGGGCAACAGGGACGCCGTCCGGTACTGGGACGGAGCGACGTGGACTCAACTGGGCCACGCCAGTACCGGCCTGCGCAGTTCTGGGCGTCCGTGGGGATGGTTCATCCTTGCCATGGTGGTCATCACCGGTCTCGTCGCAGTCTTCGTCCTTCGACCGCCGTCCTTCACCATCGGCTCCGGCGACACCAATTCTGCGAAGCCCACCGGTAGTCAGTGGAACGAACTGCCTGCATCCGAAACCCCCACTGAGCCCGAGGAGCCGGACCAGGGCGGAATCATCGATTGTCCCCAGAACAGTTTCGATGCCCGCTCGGAAACCTCCAGCGACGGCCGGATGCATGGTGGCGGTTTGTCCTTCGTGCCGCCGAAGGGCTCGTCGTGGCGGGAAGATCCCGTCTTCATGCCGTGGCTGTATGACCACAACTCCGTCACCAGATCGATCGTCTGGGGGTGGCAGAGCAACGTCAGCACGGGCCAGGTGAAGCGCTCCGAGGGTTTCTCGGATCCTCGCAGCACCGCGTCCCAACTCATGGGCTGTCTCGCAAGCTCCGGCCTGTACCTGGGCTTCACCGGCCGGGAGGACTTGGTGGATGAATCGTTCACACTCGATGGCGACGGCGGCTGGCGCGTCACGGCAAACGTGTTCGTCGATTCCCAGGGTGACATCAAGGGAGATGTGGTGGACGTGATCGTGCTGGATCTGGGTGATCCGGACACACTCGCCGTCTACATATCCTGCGCCACCATCGAGGACGAGAAGAATCTCGAGGAAGTGGCCGGGGTGGCTGAATCGCTGCGCGTCGGCTGATGCTCCACCGGTAGCATGGCGCCCATGAGCGCGCCCGGATGGTATTCAGATCCTGATGCGGAAGCAGTCGGACAAGAGCTTGCCTCGGATCTGAGCCTCCGATGAACGCGCAACTTCTTGCCCTGGATGGCGGCCAGTCCGGGATCCGTACGCTGTTCGTGGGACGTGGTGGAATCCACACCGGGCCTGAGTTCACCGGCATACTCAGTGATCGCCCTCTCCTGGCCCAGATACGAGACATCGTGCTTGCCACGCTGGATGGCGGGCGTATCGACGAGGTGGCCGTGGGCCTGTCAGGGCTCGGCGACACGGACAGCGCCAGCGAACTGAAGAGCCTGCTGGGTGACTCCGCGGGCCGCGTGCTCCTTGCCCACGACTCCACGACCAGCTATCTGGGCGCGCTGGGGCCCCGCGAGGGCGCCGTCGTGGCTTCGGGTACCGGAGCGGTGACGCTGGCGGTGGGTCCGGAGGCGGTGCGACGAGTCGATGGCTGGGGTCACCTGCTGGGAGATGCAGGCTCTGGTTTCTGGATTGGCCGTGAAGCGCTGACTGCCGTGCTGCGTGCCCATGATCAACGGGGCGAGCCCACTGCCCTCACGGAGTATGCCGTCGAGGAATTCGGAGACCTCTCGCAGCTGTACCTGCAGGTGCAGGCAGATCCGTCACGGGTGGCGCGCATCGCATCCTGGGCGCGACGGGTCTCGGAACTGGCCGCCACGGACGCCGTGTGCGCGCGGATCTCCACTGCTGCGGGCCGGGAACTTGCCACGAGCGTCGCCACTGGGCTGCAGTCCGTGGGAGCCGATCCGGTGGCAAGCACCGTGGGCAACGTTTTCCTCAACCCGATGGTCGCGTCCTCCTTCACGGACCACCTGTCCACGCTGATGCCCGATGCGAGGGTGCTGCCCGCTGCTGGCTCCGGGCTCGACGGAGCTGCACGGCTCCCTGATGTAACGCCCGGCTCGGCCCTGGACGCACTCGTGGACCGGGCGCAATAGACTGAGGCGTGTGAATCCTGTCATTGCCCATCCCATCACCCCCGTGCGTACGGTCCCCCGCAGCATCCCGCGCCCCGAATACGTTGGGCGCGAGGCCCCCCGGCCCTACACCGGCAGTCACGTCCAGAGCCCTGAAGTCAT
This sequence comes from uncultured Tessaracoccus sp., assembly GCA_965364045.1. GTDB lineage: Bacteria > Actinomycetota > Actinomycetes > Propionibacteriales > Propionibacteriaceae > Arachnia. The sequence continues at coordinate 8,373 of CBDTVQ010000052.1, forward strand.
TGAGAAGATGCGCGAATCCGGCCGGATCGCAGCCGACGCCATGCATGCGGCTGCCAGCGCCATCGCCCCCGGCGTCACCACCGACACGCTGGACGCCGTCGCCCACGAGTACATGCTGGATCACGGCGCCTACCCCTCAACGCTGGGCTACCGGGGCTACCCCAAATCCCTGTGCACCTCTGTCAACGAGGTCATCTGCCACGGCATCCCGGACACCCGCCCTCTCGAGGACGGAGACCTCGTCAAGATTGACGTCACCGCCTTCAAGAACGGCGTCCACGGCGACAACTGCGGCACCTTCTTCTGTGGCGACGTGGACGAGGAATCGCGACTGCTGACGCAGCGCACCCAGGAGGCGCTCAACCGCGCCATCAAGGCAGTGCGTCCCGGCCGTCCCACCTCCGTCATCGGCCGCGTCATCGAGTCCTACGCCAAGCGCTTCGGCTACGGCGTGGTTCGCGATTACACAGGTCATGGCGTCCACACCGCATTCCACTCCGGCCTCGTCATCCTGCACTACGACGAGCCCCGCCTGGAAACCATCATGGAACCCGGCATGACCTTCACCATCGAGCCCATGCTGGCGCTCGGTTCGCAGGACTCAGAAGTGTGGGACGACGACTGGACTGTGGTGACACTCGACAAGTCCCGCGTGGCCCAGTTCGAGGCTTCGCTGGTCGTGACTGACAAGGGCGCAGAGGTACTCACGGTCCCCAGCCACGCCTGAGAAAACGTTGGGAAGCACTTGAATTCATCAAGCTGAGCTATTGCTTCATCTGAAACAAACCTGATGCAGCTCTATGCATATAGAACGTGTGAGCGTATACTGGATGGCATGAAGGCGACAGGCAGGGCGGCGGCTGAGAGGCTGAAAACCGCTCTGGTTGCGGGCAGGCAGGCCGCCGCGGACGAGGCGCTTGCGATTCATGATCTGGTGGTGTCCTATGACATCGCCATCGATGATGACTTGATTGATGAGTTGTTGGTGACCT
>CBDTVQ010000053.1:0-9286 GCA_965364045.1 uncultured Tessaracoccus sp.
TGTCGTGATGGAGTCCTGTCAGCGTGTGGGGTCAACGCCCGATGTCGTGGATACCGCGCACGAGCGCGGGACCCTCATAGATGAAACCGGTGTAGAGCTGCAGGAGTTGGGCGCCGGCATCAAACATGGAACGGGCATCGGCGGGCGACATGATGCCCCCCACCCCCATGATGGGCAACTGGGTGAGGTGGGCGAGATTGTCCACGAAGCGCAGGGCCTTCAGGGTCAGGGGTGCGCCACTCAGGCCACCAGCCTCACTGGCCCGATGTTGGTCAGAGGCAGCCAATCCGTCTCGCATGAGAGTTGTATTGGTGGCGATGACACCCGCAGCGCCAGCGTCCTCGATGGCCCGCACCGTGGGCAGTACGTCGGCCTCGGCGAGATCTGGGGCGAGCTTGACGAAGACGGGGAGATCATCGGGCGCGTACTCCACCAGCGCTCCGATGAGCCGGGACATCTCCGCTGCGCCCTGCAGCGAGCGCAGCCCGGGGGTGTTGGGGCTGGAGACGTTGACGGCAATGTAGTCGGCGTGGGGGGCCAGCTTCTCCAGGGACGCCAAGTAGTCCTGCGTCGCCTCCTCGACGGGAACCACTTTCGTCTTGCCGATCGAGATGCCCACAGGGATGCCCAGGGCAGCGTTGCCGCGCCGCACCCCGAGATGCTCGAGATGCGCTGCCATGGCCGCCGCACCACGGTTGTTGAAGCCCATACGGTTGATGATTGCCCGCGACTCCTTGAGGCGGAACAACCTCGGCGCCGCGTTCCCGGGCTGGCTCTGGGCAGTGACGGTGCCCAGCTCCGCAAAACCGAACCCGAACCGACTCCAGGCGGTGGCTGCGCGCCCATCCTTGTCCAGCCCCGCGGCCAGACCCACGCGGTTCGGGAAGTCGATCCCTGCGATGCGGACACCGTCCACAACCCGTCGACGACCAGTGGCCGGCAGTACCGTGAGCGCATCGATCATCTGCTCGTGGACCTTCTCCGGGTCACCCCCGGCATACCGGAACAGACCGATGCGCGCCAGGTGATAGGCGCCCCGGAGCGCACGCGTGGATGGTCTGAGATTTGGGCTCATCCCTGCAACGCCGCCCACTCCTGCAGCGAGGCGACGGCAAGGTGGCCGCGACGCAGCGCCTCGATCCCCTGCACGGCTGCGGCCAGTCCGGGAACCGTGGTGACACAGGGCACATCCGCCAGAACTGCGGCGGTCCGGATGAGGTAGCCGTCCCTGCGAGGCGAGGCCTCGCTGGATCCGGGGGTGTTGAAGACCAGATCGATGTCGCCGTCGGTGATGAGCTCAACGATGGAGCGCTCCTCGCTGCCCTCGGTTCGCTCTGACAGCTTGTGCACCTGGCGCACCTCCACGCCGTTGCGGCGCAGCACCGACGCCGTGCCGGATGTGGCGAGGATGCTGAAGCCCAGATCGGCCAGCCGTTTGATGGGCCACAGTGCGTGGCGTTTGTCCCGGTTGGCGACGGAGACGAACACGGTGCCCGAGGTGGGCAGTGGTCCTCCCCCACCGGCCTGCGCCTTGGCGAAGGCGGTACCGAAATCCTCGGAGAGGCCCATCACCTCGCCCGTGGAGCGCATCTCGGGGCCGAGCAATGTGTCAACAAAGGCGCCGGCGGCCGTGCGGAACCGGTTGAAGGGCATCACTGCCTCCTTGACGGCCATGGGTGCGCCCTCGCGGAAGGTGGCGCCGTCGCCGGTGGCAGGCAGCATCCCTTCCGCCCGGAGGTCTGCGATGCTGTCCCCGAGCATGACGCGTGCGGCCGCCTTCGCGAGCGGCGTGTTGGTTGCCTTGCTGACGAAAGGCACCGTGCGCGAGGCGCGTGGGTTGGCCTCCAGAACGTACAGCGTGTCGCCGTGCAGGGCGAACTGGATGTTCAGCAGCCCCACCACGCCCACGCCCGCGGCGATCAGTTCGGTGGACTCGCGAATACGGTCCACCTCGGAATCGCCCAGCGTGATCGGCGGCAGCACACAGGCCGAGTCACCGGAGTGGATGCCTGCCTCCTCGATGTGCTCCATGACGCCGCCGAGGAAGAGCTCGGTTCCGTCGTAGAGGGCATCGACGTCGATCTCCACGGCATCGTCCAGGAAGCGGTCCACCAGGACCGGTGATTCCTCGGTGATCTCGGTGGAGGCCGAGATGTAGCGCTCCAGAGCGCCCTCGTCGTAGACGATCTCCATGCCACGGCCACCCAGGACATAACTCGGCCGCACCAGGACGGGATAGCCGATCTCGGTGGCAATGTGGCGCGCCTCCTCGAAGGAGGCGGCCATGCCGTGCTTGGGAGCGGGCAGCCCGGCGCGGGCCAGCACCCTGCCGAATGCCCCGCGCTCCTCGGCCAGGTGAATGGCCTCCGGACTCGTGCCGATGATGGGCACGCCCGCATCCTTCAGCACCTGTGCAAGCTTGAGCGGGGTCTGACCACCCAGCTGACAGATGACGCCAAGAACCGGACCTGCGATGGCTTCCGCGTGGTAGATCTCCAACACGTCCTCCGCGGTCAGGGGCTCAAAATAAAGCCTGTCCGAGGTGTCGTAGTCGGTGGAGACGGTCTCTGGATTGCAGTTCACCATGATGGCTTCGTAGCCGGCGTCGCGCACCGCCATCGTCGCGTGGACACAGGAGTAGTCGAACTCGATTCCCTGACCGATCCGGTTGGGTCCGGACCCCAGGATGATGACGGCCGGCTTGGTGCGCGTCGGTACCTCCGACTCCTCGTCATAGGAGGAGTACATGTAGGGAGTATGTGCCTCGAACTCGGCCGCGCAGGTGTCGACGGACTTGAAGACGGGGCGGATACCCAGGGCCCACCGCACGCCCCGGACCACCTCTGTGGTGAGGTTGCGCAGCCTGGCCACCTGTTCGTCCGAGAAGCCATGCCGCTTGGCCCTGAACAGCAGGTTCGCGGTCAGTTCCTTGGCGTCGCGCACCTCACCGGCGAGATCGCGCACCAACTCCAACTGGTGGAGGAACCAGGGATCGATCTTCGTGGCATCGAATACCGCCTCCACTGATGCGCCCTGCATCAGGGCATCCATCACCAGGCGAATACGACCATCGTGTGGCTGACTGGCGAGTTCCAGCAACTCGTCGATGCTGTGCGTGGGCTCGGCGGCGAAGCCGAAGGGTGCCTTCGTGTCCTCAAGCGAGCGCAGCGCCTTGCCCAGTGCCTCGGTGAAGTTGCGCCCGATGGCCATGACCTCTCCCACAGACTTCATGTGCGTGGTGAGTCGCGGATCCGCAGCCGGGAACTTCTCGAACGCGAAGCGGGGAACCTTGACGATGACGTAGTCAATGGCGGGCTCAAAGCTCGCGGGTGTCTTCTCCGTGATGTCGTTCGGGATCTCGTCCAGGGTGTAGCCGACGGCCACCTTGGCCGCGATCTTGGCGATGGGGAATCCTGTGGCCTTGGACGCGAGCGCCGAGGATCGGGAGACCCGTGGGTTCATCTCGATGACGATCATGCGGCCGTCGTCGGGATTGATGGCGAACTGGATATTGCACCCGCCGGTGTCCACACCGACGGCACGGATGATGGCGATGCCCACGTCGCGCATCCGTTGGTACTCCCGATCGGTCAGCGTCATGGCGGGCGCGACGGTGATCGAGTCTCCGGTGTGCACACCCATCGGGTCGAAGTTCTCGATGGAACAGATGACCACGACGTTGTCAGCGGTGTCGCGCATCAACTCCAGTTCGAACTCCTTCCATCCCAGGATGGATTCCTCGATGAGGACCTCGGTGACCGGGCTGGCAGAAAGTCCGGCGCCGGCGATCTGTCGCAGCTCGTCAGGGTTGTGCGCGAAGCCGGAGCCCACGCCACCCATGGTGAAGCTGGGCCGAACCACCACGGGATAGCCGAGCTGGTCGGCTGCCTCCAGCACCTCGTCCATGGAGTGGCAGATGTGGGACTCCGCAGATTCCGGCAAGCCACCGGGGATGTCGACCAGCGAGGCGACGATCTCCTTGAACTGCTGGCGATCCTCGCCTCGCTGGATGGCCTCCACGGAGGCACCGATGAGTTCGCACCCATACTTCTCCAACACACCCGTTTCATGCAGCGTGATGGCGGCGTTGAGGGCTGTCTGCCCACCCAGGGTGGCCAGCACAGCGTCGGGCCGCTCCTTGGCTATCACGGCCTCGACGAACTCCGGCGTGATGGGCTCCACATAGGTGGCGTCTGCAAAGTCCGGGTCCGTCATGATCGTGGCCGGGTTGGAGTTCACAAGGATGACCCGGAAGCCCTCCTCCCGCAGCACGCGGCAGGCCTGTGTACCGGAGTAGTCGAACTCGCAGGCCTGGCCAATGACGATGGGGCCGGAGCCGATGACGAGAATTGACTCGATGTCTGTGCGGCGGGGCATCAGGCGTCCTTCTTGGTGGTTCCCAGCATGGAGATGAAGCGATCGAACAGGTGGGTGGAATCGTGTGGACCGGCCGCGGCCTCGGGGTGGTACTGCACTGAGAACGCCACCAACTCGCCGTCCCTGCGCAGCTCAAGTCCCTCGACGACGTTGTCATTGAGGCAGATGTGGCTCACCCTCGCGGTGCCGTAGGAAGTCTCGACGTCCTCCCCCACGGGTGCGTCGACGGCAAAGCCGTGGTTCTGGGCCGTGATCTCCACCTTGCCGGTGGCCAGTTCCTTCACGGGCTGGTTCAGGCCACGGTGACCAAACTTCAACTTGTACGTGTCGAAGCCGAGCGCTCGGCCGAAGAGCTGGTTGCCGAAGCAGATGCCGAAGTACGGGAGGCCCGCATCGAGCACTTGTTGCAGCAGGGAGATCGGGCCGTCGGAGGCCGATGGGTCGCCCGGGCCGTTGGAGTAGAACACGCCGTCGGCCTTCACGGCGAGGATGTCTTCAAAGCTGGAGGTCGCGGGGAGGAGGTGAACCTCGATTCCCCGCTCGGCAAGCCGGGTGGGCGTCATGGACTTGATGCCGAGATCCAGCGCGGCGACGGTGAAGAGCTTCTCCCCCTGTGCTGGTGTGATGACCGTTTCTGCTGTCGTCACCTCGGAGACGAGATCCGCACCCGCCATGGGGGGCTGCTGGAGCACGCGCTGCAGCAGTGCCTCCGGATTGGTTTCAGTGGTGGAGATTCCCACGCGCATGGCGCCGGCCTCACGGATGTGCCGAGTGAGTGCACGGGTGTCGATGTCGGCGATGCTGACGATGCCCTGGCGTGCCAGTTCTGCGTCGAGACTGCGCTTGGACCGCCAGTTTGAGGGGCGCGGTGAGGGGTCACGTACCACCAGGCCGGCCACCCAGATCCGGGAGGACTCGTCGTCCTCGTCATTCCATCCCGTGTTGCCCACGTGCGGGGCCGTGGTGAGAACCACTTGCCGGTGGTAGCTGGGATCAGTGAGGAGCTCCTGGTATCCGGACATACCGGTGGAGAACACCAGTTCTCCGAACGTTTCCCCTTCGGCGCCGAAGGAGCGGCCGTGGAAGAATCGTCCATCCTCGAGCGCGAGTAGTGCCGGGCGGGTCTGGGGCATGGGGCTCGTCCTTTCCTGCCCTGTCGTCAGGGGCAGGAGTTCTGATCACAGGTGAGTTGTCGCCGCCACAATATCAGCGCCGCCCCCGGAGCCACGACCGGTGACAAACCGTGGTCACGCTGCGCGGTGGCGTCGGATCATCTCGGCGACAACGGCATTGACGAAAGATGCGGAACCGTCCGTGGACAGGTCACCGGCGAGTCTGACGGCATCCGAGGCTGCGACTTCGGCCGGCGTTTCGGTGTGCATGACCTCAAAAGCGGCAATGCGACACAGGTTGCGGTCCACCGCCGGCATTCGTTCGAGCGTCCATCCGCGCATCAGGCAGTCAGCCACCAGATCGTCCAACTCATCGGCGTGCTCAACCCAACCGTGCACGATCTCCGTCGTCAGCTCCCTGGGAGGATGCTCTCCGGCCTCCAGACGCTCCGTCCAGACGGCGAGCGCACCGACGCCGCGGGCATCAGCCTCGAACAGGATGTCGAGAGCGGCCTTGCGTGCCTTGGTGCGGCTCGGGTAGTGACCAGCTCCGGGGGCTTCCGGGACGGGGCCGACGAGTTCGAACTCTGCGTGATCCGGTACAGCCATCAGGACGACGACGCGCGGCCGAGATAGGAGCCGTCGCGCGTGTCGACCTTCACCTTTTCGCCGGCTGTGATGAACAGGGGCACCTGGATCACCTTGTCGGTCTCCAGCGTGGCGGGCTTCGTGCCACCGGTCGAGCGATCGCCCTGCAGGCCGGGCTCACTGTAGGTGACCTCCAACTCGACGGAGGCGGGGAGCTCGATGAACAGTGGATTACCCTCGTGCATCGCGACGGTGGCGCTCTGGTTCTCCAGCATGTAGTCCTTGGCGTCCCCCACGGTCGCTTCGGGCACGTTGATCTGGTCATACGTGGTGTTGTCCATGAAGACGTAGTCGTCGCCGTCCATGTACAGGTACTGCATGTCGCGACGATCCACGGTGGCGGTGTCCACCTTGGTGTCGGAGTTGAAGTTCTTGTCGACGATCTTGCCGGAGAGGACGTGCTTCAGCTTGGTGCGGACGATGGTGTTTCCCTTGCCCGGCTTGTGGTGCTGGAAAAACAGCACCTGCCACAGCTGGCCATCCAGATCCAGCACCATGCCATTCTTCAAATCGTTGGTCGACGCCACAGTCATCATCCCTTTCGCCCCGTGTCATTGAAGGGCCTCGGGTGGGCCGAGCGACGAGTTTACCCAATGGGCGCATCGCTGGCGAACCTATTTGCTCACAGCCCCTTGTGATGGCCCAATCAGCAGGTATGTTGGAAGCAACGCGGCTGTTGAGGGCCGCCGACGACGAAGGAGACAATATGGGTTTGGGCGACAAGATATCGAACGCCGCTGAAGAGGCACTTGGCAAGGCCAAGGAAGGCTTCGGCAAGGCAACGGACAACGAATCCCTCGAGGCCGAGGGCAAGATGGATCAGGGCAAGGCCGATGCGAAGCAGGGCTTCGAGAACGTCAAGGACGCCGCTGCAGGCGCGTTCAATGACGCCACCGATGGCCACGACAAGCACTGAGCCTTGACCGTCATCTGAACCACGGCAAGGAAGGAGCCGGAACCCCACGGGGTTCCGGCTCCTTCTCACGTTTCAGCTCGCGACAACCGCAGAGTAGGCCGCCCTCAGCACGTCATCGTCGGGGGCATCGATGATGGTGGGGACCCCCTGGGCGGAAAGTCCCACTAGGCGCAAGGTCGTACCCCGGGTCTTCTTGTCGAGACTCATGAGCCCGCGCAGTTGCGGCCAGGCATCCAGGTCGTAGCGTATGGGTAGACCCAGTCCACCAAGAAGTTCCCGATGCTGGGCGGCGAGGTCGTCGTCGAGCCCCAGGAGTTGCCGGGACACCTCGGCCATCCACACCATCCCGATGCTGATGGCCTGCCCGTGTCGCAGCCGGTACCCCTCCCGTGATTCCACGGCGTGGCCCAGCGTGTGGCCGTAGTTCAGAGCCTCCCTGCCCACTTGGCTACCGCTGGAGGTGCGCTCCATGAGATCCGTGGCGACCACATCGGCCTTGACCGCGACGGCACGTCGAACCAGTTCGGCGAAGCGATCCGAGCGGGTGTCGGTGGCCTCAGCGAGATTCTCTGTGGACAGGTGGAGAATCTCGGCGTCTGCGATGAACCCGCACTTGATGACCTCGGCCAGGCCGGATGCCACCTCCGCTTCGGGCAGCTCATCCAGCAGTGACAGATCGGCGAACACGGCTCGCGGTTCATGGAAGGCGCCCACCAGATTCTTTCCGGCGCCCAGGTTGATGCCCGTCTTGCCGCCCACTGCGGCGTCCACCATCCCGAGAACGGAGGTGGGCACAGAGACGAAATCGACGCCGCGCAGCCACGTGGCTGCCACGAAGCCGGCGAGATCGGTGGCGGACCCGCCGCCCAAGCCGATGACGACGTCGTTGCGTGTGAATCCAGCCGCAGCAAGGTCATCCCAGCATCTGGCCAACACGGCGGCGGTCTTACCTGCCTCCGCGTCGGGCACGGTGATCATGGTGACGTGGCGGCCCTGCGTGAAATCCACCACCCGGTCAGCCAGATGACGCAATGGCTCCGAAACTACGATGGCCACGCGGTCTGCGCCCTGCAGGGCGCCCGGGAGCGCCTCCAGAACACCTCGTCCGATGTGGACGTCGTAGGGCCCGCGAGCGGACTCGACCGTGATGCTCACTGCGCCGCTCCCCGTCCTTCTGCGAGTTCGGCGGCCACTTCTGAGGGGCGGCGTTTGTCCGTCATCACACGGGTGGTGGCCACCTCCTCGTACCACGGCGTGCGCTCGCGCAGGAGTTCGATGAGCCGACCGCGCACGTTGCCCAGGAGCATGGGGCGGACATTGTTCATCCCCACTCGCCGGGTGGCCTGCGAGATCGACACCTCAAGCCAGATGACGTCGTGGCCTCGCAATGCCTCGCGGATGCGGGAATTCATCACCGCGCCACCACCAAGGGAGACCACGCCGTCGCCTTCAATCAGCTCCAGGGTGGCGGATTCCTCAAGTTCACGGAAGTGCGCTTCGCCCTCGTCCGCGAAGATCTCAGAAATGGATTTGCCCACCACCTGCTCGATCCGGTTGTCGACGTCCACAAAAGTCGAGTCCAGCTTCACCGCGAGGAGCCGACCAACGGAGCTCTTCCCAGCGCCCGGGGCGCCCACCAGGACGATGCTCATGAGCTCACCTGCAATCCGCGTTCCCGAATACGCGCCAGGTAGGACTCGACGTTGCGTCGGGTCTCCGAGACCGAATCTCCCCCGAACTTCTCCAGGACGGCTTCGGCAAGAACGAGCGCCACCATGGCCTCAGCCACCACCCCGGCGGCGGGCACGGCACAGACGTCGCTGCGCTGATGGTGGGCCGCTGCGGCTTCGCCGGTGGCGGTGTCGATCGTGCGCAGCGCGCGGGGAATCGTGGCGATCGGCTTCATGGCCGCGCGCACCCGCAGCACCTCACCGGTGGACATGCCGCCCTCTGTGCCACCGGAGTGGCCGCTGGCGCGCGCGATGCGGTCACCCTTGAGAATGATCTCGTCATGGGCATCGGAGCCACGTCGACGCGCAAGGTCAAAACCGTCGCCCACCTCGACACCCTTGATGGCCTGGATGCCCATGAGGGCACCGGCGAGTTTCGAATCGAGGCGACGGTCGCCCTGGCTGTGCGAACCCAGACCGGGCGGCAGACCCCAGACCACGACCTCGACGACACCACCCATGGTGTCGCCCTCCTTCTTGCAGGCCTCCACCTCGGCCAGCAT